>CAYSXF010000080.1:0-10131 GCA_964434815.1 uncultured Lentisphaeraceae bacterium | reverse complement strand
CCTTAAGCCCGAGCCCGGCAGCCTTCTTGGCATTCTCGGCAAAGCTGCGGCGGTTCTTCTCGATCTTGAGGCGCAGGGGTGATTCCGGCCGCAGCGCGCCGGGGACCGCGTCATCCAAGAGCGCCAGATGCGAGAAGCTGCCGAGCACGGCGGCGTTGTATCCGCATTCGCGATAGCGTGCGAGATCCTTTTCGCCGCTGCCGAGACGCAGCTCCATGCCGGCGGCGTGGGTAAGCCCGGCGAGCGCGCAAAAAAGAACTCCAAGCAGTATGCGCAAGTCTTTGAATAGCGTTGTCATGATCATTTGTCTTTCACGCCGACGGCACTTCCGTATGAAAGAAGTGAACGTTTGTTATCTTCTAAAAAATAACAGAGTCTGAGTGCCGTTGCAAGAGGCCCGCCGCCATGCCCCAGAGCCAAGATCAACTCCTCTATTCAGATAGCAGTATCTTCAGGTCGTACGACCAGTTGAAATTGTACGGTGCAATCCTGTTGTACGCGTTGAGGTACTGTCCTCTGTTTGCGAAAAGGAAGAAGCCTCGCCCGGCGATGCCATTGGGTGTGTTTAAGCGGCCGGGCGTGAGAACGCCTTCGTATGGGATCGTTTTGGAGGTGTGCGTAATCCCGTAGTCGAACCATGCTTTGAACGAACCCCTGAACATGCCGGTTGATCGTGTCATCTCTACGTACAGGCCCACGGCGTTGGTGGGGTTTTCGTAGTCGTATGTGGTATCGGTTTTTGTGGGGAACCCTATTTTCGGAGCCGTCAGCCCGGTCATAATCCCGAACGAGTTCGTGACTGCCCAGAGCGCGATCCCGTCCGGATTCCACCAAACAGAGGCATAGCGGTTTGTGCCAACCAGAAGCTCGGGGGTTGGCACACACTCTGTGCCAACAGACAGTTTCTTATCCACATAAAAGCGGTACAAGTTGCCGACTGTATCGTACCAACCGCCATCGATGCTGGGTTGACGATGGAAACCCGCTGCGTAGTCCTGCGTTGCGAATGGGCTCAAGTTCTCCCATACGAATGGGGCTCCATCTAGCGGACGGATCAAGGCTTTCTCACTTTCTCCCGGCTTGAAGAACTCGGCGATGCCGAAAAGCCCGCCATCCCTGTACGCTGTCGGCGATGTATATAGTACGGTCCAGACTCTTCCGTCTTCGTCGAGGATCAGCGTTCCGCTCAGCGACACCGCCTCGCCGTCTGCCAGCTTGCCCGTTGTTTTCAAACCACCGCTCTTATCCACGGTGAACAACAGATACCCGCTGCCGTAGTCATTTGTTCCCGGCAGGGACGCCGTATAGTATCCTGCATAACTCGCGGCCATTGCCGCCATGTCCGCTTCCTTCCAGGCATTGCGGTAGAGCGTAACCCAGCCGTCATTTCCGAGCCAGCCGTCCGCTCTGCTCAGCGTTCCTGTCGTAGCCACAGCTAAGGTGAGCGGCATCGAAACTGTTCCGACCTTCGCCGTGGCCGTCAGCCAGAATACGCCAGACTCATCACGGTTCGCGTAAGAGACCGCACTGAAACTGTAGTTCGTGCCTCTCAGCGCCAATTTGCCCGTGGCGCTGCCGAGCGGTGTCACAATCATGGAGGCGCGGCCCAACCCGAGCGCATCTGTTTCACCCGCGCCGTCGAACGAGCCCTGCGCCCCCTGCGACAGCGGATCGACCGTCAGTGTGATGGTCTGTACGGTTGGAATTCTGTTCACGTTCTTTGCTGTAACGGTCACCGCCCGGTTCGTAACGGGCATTCTCGGGATGCCTACGACAGCGTTCGCCGGGGCGCTGTAGGACAGGCCAGCCGGAAGGCCCTCCACGGTAACTGTCGGCCGGCTGTCGGATGTGATGGCCAACGGCAGGGTATAGGACACTCCGACCATCGCCCGCTGCATTCCCGGATCGCCGACTGCCGGCGGCTGCACATGGGTGGTCTCCATGAACCACGCGGATACGGTCGTGTTTGTGTTCGGCATGATGAACTGCCGCGACGTGGTCTGTGAACCGTCTTCCCAGTGCAGGAAGGTGTTGTGCGGCGCTGGTCTTGCAGCCAATGCCACCTTCGTGCCCGGCACGTAGAATCCTGCTCCCGTCACCGTTCCTCCGCTTGAGGGAACCGCGGCCGAGAGAAGCGCCTTGACCGTCAGCCTCTGTTGCGCTGTCTTCGGACTGTAATCGAAGTCGCCTTGCTGGCTCACCGTAATCACAGTCTGACCCGCTCCGACGATATGAATGACCCCTTCTAACACCTTCGCGACGGACTCGTCGGAACTGGCATAGGCTGCCGGTAGTCCTGACGACACCGTCACACTGGGCTGAAAGTCCGGATCGCCCAGCGTTTTCACGGGCAACGGTTTGAAGGTGATCACCTGCGCGGCGGGCACGTTGTTCACCCTCACAGTCCAATGAGTTTCGGAGGTTATTCCTTGCCTGTCCAGCGCGACGGCTTTGACCTCACTGTCTATGAATGCAGTTCCCCGTACCGTGGTCGAGTTGGTTCTGAATATGAATCTGTTTGTGATCGCGTTTGGCGCGCCAGCCATTGTCGTCTGTTGTTTCACGCCATCCACATACCAGACGACGTTGGACATCCCCCGCCCGAGCATGTCGGGGTCGCTGCTGTCATCCGCCGTCAGGCTGAAAACCAAAGCGGTGCCTTCGTTAACAGGATCAGGGTTTCCCGTCGGTAAACGCGTGCGAATGAGCGGTGGCACAATAATAACAGCGTGATAGGCGGCGGAAGCGGTGGCGCTGTTTGCCAAGCCGGACTTGAAAGCCCGTGCTTTGATTGTCGCGGAATTATCCAACGCAACGGGGACCGCGTATATCGCACTGGCGGCTGAGGGCTCATTGCCGTCAAGCGTGAAGCGAATAACCGAGTCTTCGGTTGCGCAGGTGAGCGTGACGGCCAATGCGTTAGTGAACCATGATTCGGCTGGCGGGAGGAAGACGGGCGTTGCGACAGAGGGCCCGCCATACTCGAAAGCCCCCATGTCCACACTGTCAGACAAGATGCGGGGCTGGCCGTCCAAGTCCACCGCGCCGGTCATCCAGTCCCTGTTTTGCCCCGCATTAATGCAGGGCGAGTTCGTTTGGAGGTGAAAGTCGTTTGTGCTCGCGAACATCGGATCGGCATCGAAATTGCCGCCGCCCGGCAGCAGGGGCGAGGAACAGCAATGATCCATGGATACGTTCGGAGCTCCGAAGTCTATTCCATAGTTCGGCCCCTTACCCGAGAAGTTGCCATAGACGATGCAGTTCACCAGCGTGCCACCCCACGCTCCGCCGCCGCCCCATCTCGGTCCGATACCGATCCAGCCCCCGTCATCCGTCGAGTCTGGTGTGCCTTCCTTTGTTCCGCTGATCGCAAATGATTGGCTGGCGAATGGTGTGCCGTCTTTCCCGTCAGGCCCGGATGCAAAACCGAAGGGCACCCCTGGCGACACCGAGTTGCCGGTTAACGTGCAGTTGAACAGTGTGCTGGCACACGCTCCGCCGCCGAACATGCCCGAAGAATTGCCATATACCAAGCAACCGTACAGTGTACATTCATCGACACCGCCGCCTCGCAAAAATGCCGAGTTTCCACGTACGACGCAATGGCTAAGTGTCGCCGCACAAGCCCCACCACCGCCTTGCGAGCTTCGATTGCCGGACAACAGGCAGTTGTTCAAAGTGCCGCCAAAGGCTCCGCCGCTAGTCTTGCCTGTTGTGTTGCCAATCAACGTACAGTTGTTCAGAGTGCCGCCGCCGTAGAACCCTCCGCCAAAGTAGGATGCCCCGTTGCCGGTAAACGTGCAATTCGACACCACCGCACCTGTTTCGCACCATGCGCCACCGCCAGCCTGCTCCTTATATACATCTGCATCGGAGCCAAGCGTGCTGCCATGGGTCAGGGTGAATCCTGCCAGTACGGCGCCGTTGGTCAGGTAAGCGCAACGCATCGGTCCGTTGCCCGAACCCTGCCCCGTGATAACCGTCACATCCGGCCCGTTGACGCTCTGGACGGTCACAGCCTTGGTGATTGCCACGCGATTCGTCAAGGTGCCGTAAACGGACCTGCCGCCGGCCGCGTAGACGCCGTCGCCGACCAACACCGTGTCCCCGTCTGTTGCCTCGTCGACGGCATCTTGTATGTTCGTGGCCGCAGTGGCCCAACTGGTGTAGGGCGCAACGGGACTGGCGTTGCTGACGGCGACATAACGCACATCCGCAAAAGCGCTGTTTGCCGCCGCCCCGGCAATTGCGAACAGGAGGCTGAAATTCCTTGAACGCACGTGGTCAAACATAACAGGCTGTGTCCTTGAACCGTAAGTGACCGTGTTTGATTTGACGTAAACGGTCTTGTCTTGCACGCCTCTTTCTCCGTGCAAGAAAGCAGTAACATAAACATCACGATCACGAACTAAACAAAGTGTGACACAGACCCTATATCGGCGCAAGCCGAATTTATCCGTCGGGTTCCGTTTCCGAGAACCAGCAGATGATCCGGAACGTCGAGCGTTCGATGCCTACACCATTCTACGCCAGCATCACCTGGCCGCCGGTGACGGGAATGGCCTGGCCGGTCTCATAGGCCTGCTCCATCAGGTAGTAGATCGCCTTCATCACGTCGGGCGTGGTGCAGCCGCGGCGCATGGGCACCTTGGCCTCGTAGAACGCCTTCACGTCCGCGAACGACTTCGCGCCGGGAACCTTGCCGCTGTCGAGGTACTGCTTGAAGAGGCCTTTCTGTGGGTCGGACCAGAGCGGGCCGTCGTAGAAGTTGCCGGGGCAGATGGAGTTGACCTTGATACCGTCCTCAACCAGCTCCATGGCGAAGCTCTGCGTGAGCCCGATGCCGCCGAACTTCGAGCCCGCATACGCGCCGTTCTTGTTCGAGCCGACGAGGCCGGACTTGCTGTTGATCTGCACGATGTCGAACCACGCTTCCGGCAGGGCCTGGTGCTGCAGGGCCATGATCGGCGCGACCGCCTGGACCGAGAGGAAGTAGCCCTTATAGTTCACGTTGGTCACGAAGTCGAGGTCCTTGACGGACAGATCTTTCACGCTGCCCGCGCGCAGCACGCCCGCATTCGCCACGAAGAGGTCCACGCCGCCGAAGGCTGCGACAACCTGGTTCAGCGCGGCATGAAGCGAGTCGATCTCCGCGACGTTCACCGCCACGCCGATGGCGGCCTCGCGTCCGCAGGCGGCGTTGATCTTAGCGGCGGCGGCGTTCACGCCATCGACGTTGATGTCGGCGAGCGCGACCCACGCGCCCTGAGCGGCGAGGTCGGCCGCGATCTCAAAGCCGAAGCCCTGCGCCGCGCCGGTGACCACGGCGACCTTGCCTGCCGCGCGCCCGTGTCCTTTGGCGAACTCGGCTTCGTAGGTGCCCAGCGTGTCGATGGTCACGCGCTTCGCGCCTGCGGGCACCTGTTTGCGCAGTTCGGCCAGCACGACGGAGCAGCCCGTGGGAAGCGCGACCACGGGCTCCTTGCCGGTGGGGTCCACGCGCTTGAGGCGGGGGAGGGTTTGTTGGTTGGCCATGAGTCCGCGCAGGGCGGGTAGAATTTTCGTCAGCATGTTCGTTTCCTTTTTCTTACTTCACCTTGACGGGCTTGCCGCTCTTGGCGGAAGCGTAGATGGCGTCGATGACCTGCATGAGTTTGACGGCCTGATCGGGCGTGTTGAGCGGCTTCTCTTTGCCTGCGAGCGTGAGAGCGAAGTTCTGCGCGGAGCGGACGCGGCCCATGGCCGGGTCGGCGGCGGTGACGATGTCGCGGTTCACGGAGCAGCCGTTTTCCTGCGTGTAGAGTTCGCAGGAGTCGACGCTGGTTTCGTCCAGGCCGTCGCGGCCGAAGAGGCGCTTGACGCAGCCGCCCGCCTTCTGGCCCTGGAAGGTGACGCTCACCTCTTCGCGCTTGTTCATCTCGGCCCACGCGTTGCGCAGGAAGAGCACCTGGCCGCCCTTGAAGCGCACGAAGCCGTGGGCGGAAGCCTCCACGTCGTTCACGCCGTTGGCGACGTCTGGGATGCCCCACGGGCCTTTGAACGCCTTGTCTGAAATGAAATCGCTGAACGTCTGGGCCAGCACCCACTCGGGCTCCGGGTAGTCCATGAAGTAGAGCGCGAGGTCGATCATGTGCAGCAGGTCGATGACCGGGCCGCCGCCGGAGAGGGCCTTGGTGGTGAACCAGCCGCCGAAGCCGGGGATGCCGGTGCGCCTGATCCAGAGGGCCTGCGCGGAGTTGATGCGGCCGACCGCGCCGGAGGCGAGGTAGGACATCATGGCGTACGCCTCGGGCCGCGCGCGGTTGTTGAAGTTGAACATCAGCGTCTTCTTGGCCTTCTTCGCGGCGGCGGCCATCGCGCGGATCTCGGCCGCGCTCAGCGCCGGAGGCTTCTCGCAGAAGACGTGCAGCCGGGCGGCCAGCGCCTGCAGGGCGAGGGGCTTGTGGAACTTGTTCGGGGTGACGACCGAGACCGCGTCCAGCTTCTCGCCTTTGAACATTCTCTCCACGTTGTCATAGGCGGAGGGGATGCCGAATTTGTGGGCGACGCGCTGGGCGGCGGACAGGTTGACGTCTGTGATCGCGACAACCTCAGCCCCGCCCGCGATGAAGCCGGGAATGTGGTAGTTGGTCATGCCGCCCGCGCCGATAATGCCGATTTTGATGCTCATAGGTTTTCTCTCATCGAGTCTAAAAAACGTATTCGAATTACGAGTGGTGATGCTCAGGTGAATCTCTGAGTTGTAATATATAACAGTTTACGAAAAACAGGGACGGAACGAAATCCAAAAACACACGCTGTTCAAACGCGGTTGCATTGCAGTTCCATTGACTGCAAGGGTTTGTATTCTCACGCCGGGTGCGATTCAGTTTAGCTGAATCTGAATCGCACCAAAGGAGGAGTTAGGAGTTGAATGCGCAACAACCCGCGAAAACAGGGCTTCTCTTTGAGTTTCTTCCGCATCTCAGATGGGTTTGGCGCAGGGGACATTTGTGTCCTCATCATGAAGACACTATAAACTGCCGTTTGTCTTACCGTATGAACTATTCGTCTTCAAGTTGTTTTGAGAGTCTGTTGGACGGATTACGATTACGAGCATGATTATGATTGCGAAAAGATGAGGTTGATAATCGTAATCGTAATCATAATCTTAATCCAACTCGTAAACGCAAGTATGACTCACCAAGTCAAAATTTAGATGCGTCAGCCCTGCTGTTTTTGGCTTGCACCGCAGACTTCACTATGACACACTTTTTATGAATGGAAATGATGTTCATATGTGAAAATGGTGTTTCTACAGGTGAAAGACGGCCGGTGTTGAGGGCCAGAGCCTTTGGAACGTTATTGATCGCGCTGCTGATCGCGACGGGTGTCGGAACCGCGTGGCAGGCGGTGGCCGAGGCTGTGGACACCGTGCGCTGGGGGCTGTCGATGGAGATCCGCGCGGGCGGTTATCAGGGTTCCTCCGCGCTCGCCGACTTTCCTGTTCTGGTCTCATTGGATCCTGCAGCGATCGCGGGCTTCCGTTACGCAGGGTTAGCGCCGCAGGGAGCGGACCTGCGCTTCACCGATGCGGGCAACACGGTGGTGCTGAGTCACGAGATCGAGGTGTGGGACACCAACGGCGTCTCGCGCGTCTGGGTGCGCGTTCCCTCGCTGGTCACGAACCAGATCATCAAGGCGTTCTGGCGCAACCCCGAGGCTGGGGCTCCCGCCTCAAACACGGTCTGGGACGCCGGGTTCCGCGGCGTGTGGCATCTGTCGGACACGCTGAACGACGCCACAACCAACGCTAACAACGGGATCAACACGGGCTCGGTAACGACGAACGGAATGATCGCGGGGGCCCGTGCCTTTGACGGCAACGATTTCATCGACTGCGGCAACGGCGCGTCGCTGAATTTCACGAACAACCAGCTCACGCTGTCAGCTTGGATCAAGCCGAATGCGATCTCGGGCAACGCGGTTATCAGCAAATCGTATGCGTCCACACACACGTCGCCCTATTACAGTTGGATCCTATACACGGTGAGCCCAGGCCTGCACTGCCGGATCGACACAACGTCAGGAACGAAAGGGACGCTGACGGTGGGGCAGTGGCAGCATGTGGCGGCGACCTACAACGGCAGCCTGATCACCTACTACATCGACGGGGTGTCGGTCGGCACGATCGCCAAGACCGGCAATCTCATTCTCACGCCGCGCAACGTGCGCATCGGCGGACGAGACACGAGTCCGCTGGGCGAGTACTTCAGCGGCCTCATCGACGAGGTGCGGGTCTCTTCGGTGGCGCGCTCGGCGGACTGGTGCCGCGCGGAAAGGGACACGGTGGCAAACGCGGCGTTCTGCACGTTCGGAGGCGTGACGGAAACGTGGCTGCCGCAGGTGACCGGTGGGGTCGGGGCCACGAACGTGCTTGCCACGGGCGCGTGCCTGACCGGCGAACTGGTCTCCACCGGCGCGGCGCCCGCCACGGTCTGGGTGTGCTGGGGCACGGGCGACGGCGGTACGAACTTCGCCGCCTGGGCGCAGAAGGCCAGCCTCGGCGTGCGGTCGCCGGGCGTGTTCAGCGCCCCCGCTACCGGGCTCTCCCCGGAGACCGCCTACGTCTACCGCTGCCGTGCCGTGAATCTGTATGGCGAGAGCTGGTCTGTGGCGCGTGCGTTCACACCGCGCTATCCGAGACTCTCCGTTGCGGACGCCCAGTGTGTGGAAGGGAACTCAGGGGCAACGGGACTGCTGTTCCGCGTGACGCTTTCATATGCCGCGCCCGCTCCCGTGACGTTCCGCTATGCCACGTCGCCCGGAACGGCGACGGCGGACGATTTTCTGGCGGCGGCAGGGGAGCTCACGCTCCAGACGGGACAGACAGAGGGGGGCATTCCGGTGTCCGTGACCGGCGACACGAAGGAGGAGCCCGACGAGTTCTTCTATTTGGATTTGAGTTCGATCACAGGGGCGATCGCCGAGAAAGCCCGCGCGTTCGGACTGATTCTGGACGACGACCGGACAAACAGCCTCTCGCCTTGCGCGCTCGCTGCGGATGCCGCACGCGGACGTGTCTACGCGGCCCGTCAGACGGATGCCAGCGTCGGGGTGCTCGACACGGCGGAAAACCGTCTGGTCCAGGCTTTCACGGTACCGGCGGCCCCGAACGGCGTGGCGCTCAGTCCGGATGGCACGCGCCTCTATGTGGCGGCGGGCGCTACGAACGGGCATGTGTACGTGCTCGATGCGTCGGCGGGCACGGCTCTGCAGACGCTCGCGCTAGGGCACACGCCGCTGTCTCCCGTGGTGAGCCCGGACGGCAATACGCTGTACGTGTGCAACAGGTTCAACGATGACGTGTCGGTCATCAGCCTGACGAACGGGACTACCCTCGCCCGGGTCGCGGTCGGACGCCAGCCGTATGCGGCGGCCCTGACGCCGGACGGCAAGAAGCTGTTTGTCGCCGAGTTCTTGCCCGCCGGCCCTTCGACCAACGCGGCCACGGCAGGCGCGGTCAGCGTGATCGACACCGCGGCTCGCGCGGTCACGAACCGCATCCTGTTGCCGCCGGGATCGCAGTCGCTTCGGGGAATCTGCGTCTCGGCCGATGGCTCGAAAGTCTATGTGACCCACCTCCTGTCGCGCTTCTACGCTCCGACCACGCAGGTGTTGCGCGGCTGGATGAACACGGCCGCGCTCAGCGTCATCGATGTGGCCTCCGGGACGCGCGTCAACACGGTGCTGTTGGACGACCTCGACCTTGGCGCGGCCAACCCGTGGGGCGTGGTCTGCTCGGCGAACAATCAGTACCTCTGCGTCGCGCACGCCGGCACGCACGAGGTCAGCGTGATCGACCAGGCCGCGCTGCTGGCGAAGCTCCAGACCGGCGACGCGGACACGCCGCAGGACCTGACCTATCTGGTGGGGCTGCGCCGTCGCCTGCCGCTCAAGGGCAACGGGCCGCGCGGCCTCGCCCTGGTCGGCTGTACGCTCTATGCGGCGGAATATTTCAGCGATACGGTGGCTGCCGTGAACCTCGCGCCGGGGAGTGAGTACGGCGCGCAAGAGATCGGCGCGGGCGGGCCGCGGACGCCGGACGCCGCGCGTCAGGGCGAGCGGAACTACAACTGTCTCTTATACACA
>CAYSXF010000079.1:3090-10133 GCA_964434815.1 uncultured Lentisphaeraceae bacterium | reverse complement strand
CATCTACACGCCCGACGGCACCATCGTTTTCTCGACTTCGCGATGCAACCAGTTCCTGCGCTGCGGCGACTCGAAGTTCCGGATGTTCATCTTGGCGCGGTGCGATCCGGAAGGGAAGAACATCTACTTCATCAGCGCAAACAACGAAGCCGATTTCACCCCCGCCTTGCTTCCGGATGGGCGGATTCTCTATACCCGCTGGGAGTACGTCGACCGCGAGGTGAACCGGCTCCAGAGCCTGTGGACAGTCAATCCCGACGGAACAGGGGCTGCGGCCTACTGGGGCAACCAGAGCCATTGGCCGGATATCCTGGTCAACGCGCGGCCGATTCCCGGGACGCTGCGGACGCTCTTTCACGCGCCGGGCCACCACGCGTTTTACGACGGGCCGCTGGGCGTGGTCGACCAGGCCGAGGGTATGAACTACCCGGATGGCGTGTACAACCTCACGCCGCACGTCCCTTGGGCCGAAGTCGGCGCAGGCCCGGCAGACAAACCCTACCAGGCTGATTTCAGCGCGCCGGCCTGCTACAAGGCGTTTCAAACGCCGTTCCCGATCGGCAAGGATCTGTTCCTCGTCTCCGCCCGCGCTGGGCAAAGTACGGTCTTGTCCCGAGAGTCCGCGCCCAGCCTGTTCAATCTCTACCTGATGGACTACGACGGAAACGTGGAGCTGCTGTATGCCGGCGAACACAACATTTTCCACGCCCAGCCGGTTCGCGCCCGCAAGCGCCCGAACGTCATCACGTCCAACGTCAAATGGCCGGGCAAGATGCTCACGGCGGATCAGGAGCCGGAAGGCGGCACGGTGTACAGCGCGGACGTCTACGAGGGGACGACGATCCCGCGGGGAATGGCCAAAGCGCTGCGCGTGCTGGAAATTAGCGCCATCCATTACGGCGACTGCGCCGGGTGGCGCTCCTCCATGCGCGAATCCGAGCCTTACCGGAAGAGCGGTGCCGTCCCGATGCGCGCCTCGATGCTGCCGGGGTCGCCCGCCATCTCGTTCGTGTACGACGAGGGCCCCAAGCGGATACTCGGCACCGTGCCGGTGGAGGAGGACGGCAGCGTGTACTTCAAGCTCCCCGCAGTCAGGTCGGTGTTCTTCCAGCTTTTGGACGGGCAGGGCCGCTGCCTGCGGACCATGCGTTCGTTCACGCATGTGATGCCCGGCGAAGTGCGCGGCTGTGTGGGCTGCCACGAGACGCCGCGCGTGGCGCCGCCCCCGCCCGCATCCACGCTGGCGATGCAGCGCAAGCCCAGCGTGCCCACGCCGCCGCCGTGGGGCGACAGCACGGTCAGCTTCCCCCGGTTCGTCCAGCCTGTTTTGGACAAATACTGTATCGCCTGCCACGGCGGAAAGCAGCCCAAGGCGGGCCTGGATCTGACCCACCGCTGCGAACCGGGAACGCAAGTGAGCTGGCCGTACGTCAAACTGGTCTTCGGAAACAAGCCGAAGGGGTTGGCGGACATGCCGGAGACAACGGTGGCGGGGCCGCTCTTCCCGTACTGCGCCTATCCCAATCCGGAGTGGAAGGTGGTGACCACCGACACGGTTCCTCCGCCGCTGACGGCCATGTCGTATAAAAGCAAGCTCATCCAGATCGCGACGAGCGGAAAGCACCATGACGTGAAAGTGACTCCGCTGGAAGAAGCCATGCTGGTGGCTTGGGTGGACGCGCTCTGCCCGTATCTGGGGCTGGAAGAGTTGCTCGCGCGTCCCGACATGGTGGCGGAGAACTACTTCAAGGTCGGCATGTACCAGGGTTTGACCTATGCGCCGCGGCTGGCCACAGCGCCGGTGGTTCACAAGGCCTTCTGCCAAGACGGGTTCGAAAGCCAAGACGACCGCCTGCCGAAAGACAAGAGCGGGAACGTGCTGCCTTCGGTCTATTTCGAAGGCGACAAACAGCACTACCGGATTCCCTAATCTACTCTTCCGTCACACCTGCGCCAGAATGACCACGTAGTTCTTGCCGTATTTCTTCGCGCACTTCGGACACGTCGTGTAAAAAAAGTACAGTTTACGAGGGGTCTTGCCTTTGTCTGCCACATAGGCTTTCATTTCCCCGATCCAGGTGCGCACATTGCGGTAGGGGCCTTCGAACACTTTGGCGAGATACGTTCCGGACAGCGTCGCCATGCGTGCCCCTGGCACTGTTTTCGAGACCGCGATATAGACATCCGCGCCCCAGAGCGAGTTCTCGTCTGACAAGACGATCTCGTCGTCCGGCGCGGCGTCCGCAGCTTCGATAGCTGTCATGCTACGCTTCATGACATCGCCGAAGTTGAGCGGAATGTGCAGAAAGCTGTGTACGCGCTCTTGCAGGAACAGCTTCTTGTCCCACGTAATGATCTGACCGTCCCACCGGCTGGGATCAAATTTGGGGCAACACGCACTGATCTCTTGTTTGTTCATTTTCACATCTCCATGCTCTACCAAGCCGCCGCATTCGGTTATACTTTAGGCTTGTCTAAAACGGCTGTCAACTGAGGGTGGGGAAAAATGAATGACACCTTTGTAAAACCTTTCGCGCTCATGCTGACCGTCTCCCTGCTGGGAGCCTCAATAATTTTTGCCGATGGGCAGAACCTGTCAGAAGCCGGGCAGTGGCTCGACACGCATTTGATGAATGGCGTGCTAAGGCCGGCGGCTTCAACGGGTGCTCCTTTGCCACCGCAGCCTACGGAGCCCGGCCTTGACGTCTATGCGAACAACGATCCGGTGATCCAGAACACGCGGGGAGGCCAGCCGCTGAAAATCGGCGGCCGCACCTTCTCTCGCGGGCTCTATTGCCACGCGGTCAGCAAGATTGTGGTGCGCCTGCCCGGCCCAGGCAAACGCTTCTCCGCTGTGGCGGGACTGGACCACAACGCGGACACGGCGCGGGGCAAAGGCAGCGTGGTCTTTTCTGTGACGGTCGGCGACAAGACGTTTTTCCGGTCGGACGTCCTGCGCTATGGCACTCCCGCGTGCGAAGTGGCTGTGGACCTCAACGGGGCGCAGACTTTCACTCTGGATGTCGGAGACGCCGGCGACGGGATCGGCTGGGATCAGTCGGACTGGGCTGACGCACAAGTTCAGTTGTCCGACGGCAGGGACGTCTGGCTGGGCGACATGCCCCTGCGCGACCACCGGCAGGAGTCCGTTTCCATTCCGCTGCCGAGGACAAGCGACCTTCTGTTCTCGTTCGAATATGGCGGGCAAGCTTCCGACGCGCTGCTCGCCGCGTGGCCGAAAAAGACCGCCACCCAAAAACTGGATGCCGTTCGCACACAGCATACGGTGACGTGGGCCGATGGCAGGACCGGGCTGGAGGTGCGCTGCGTCGCCGTGGAATATGCCGATTACCCAGCGGTCGAATGGACCGTGTACTTCAAAAACACGGGCACGGCCAACACTCCGATTATTCATAATATCCAGGGACTGGACACGGAGCTGACACGCGCACCCGAGGGCGAGTTTGTTCTCAACGCCTGGAAGGGTGACACCTGCGCCCCGAATTTGTACGAGCCCTGGACAGAGACGCTTGGGCCGAAAGCGAACCGGCGCTTCGCTCCGGCAGACGGGCGGGGAACCAACGGGGCCTTTCCCTACTACAACCTGCGCATGCCCGGCGGCGGCATCCTGTTCGCGGTGGGGTGGCCGGGGCAGTGGGCGACCTCCTTTATACGGGACGGAGTGCGCGGGCTTCGACTGATCGCCGGTCAGGAGCGGACCCGCCTCACGCTCAAACCTGGAGAGGAGATCCGCACGCCGCTGATCGCGTTCGTTTTCTGGAAAGGCGAAGACACGGCTCAGGCTCAGAACCTCTGGCGCCGGTGGATGTGGGCGCACAACGTGCCGCGCACGCACGACGGCAAGCTGCCGCCCCCGATCCTGTTCGGCAACACCTCGGGCGAGTTCAATGAGATGATCAACGCCAACGAGGAGAATCAGAAACACTTCATCGACCGGTACGCCGAAGAGAAAGTGCCCATCGATTACTGGTGGATGGACGCGGGCTGGTATCCGTGCGAGGGGCAGTGGCCCAAGACCGGCACGTGGGAGCCGGACACGGCGCGCTTCCCGAACGGACTGCGCGCGATTTCCGACCACGCGCTGGCGAAGGGCATCAAGACCCTGGTCTGGTTCGAGCCCGAGCGCGTGGGCGGCGGCTGGCTGAGCCAGAATCACCCGGAGTGGCGGCTCGGGCCCTTGCTCAACTTGGGAAACCCGGACGCCTGGCATTGGCTGGTCGACCATGTGGACGGACAAATCACGAGCCAGGGGATACACCTGTACCGGCAGGATTTCAATATGAGCCCGCTGAACTGCTGGCGGGGAAATGACGCACCGGACCGGCAGGGGATTACGGAGAATTTCCACGTGCAAGGCTATCTGGCTTACTGGGACGAACTGCGGAGGCGCCACCCGCACTTGCTCATCGACAGTTGTGCGTCGGGCGGCCGCCGCAACGATCTGGAAACGATGCGCCGCGCGGTTCCGCTGCACCCCACCGACTACAACTACGGCGACCTGACAACCAAGCAGGCGTTCCACCACAGCCTGTACCAGTGGATTCCATACTTCGGGTCGAACACCTGTCCCATGGACCGTCCCGACCCCTACGCGATTCGCAGCGGTCAGAGTCTAGGTACGACCTTCGGCTATGACATGCGGCGGAAGGATCTCGATTACGTTCAGATGCGCAAATTAGCCGGTCAGTTGAAGCAGGTGGTCGACTGCTACACGGGCGACTTCTATCCGCTGACGCCTTACAACCGCGACGCGGATAAATGGATCGCCTGGCAGTTCAATCTGCCGGACCGCAACGAGGGTTTGGTGCAGGCCTTCCGCCGGAACAAATGCGAGGAAGACACAATGACTTTCCGCCTGAGCGGCCTCGACCCGGATGCGCATTACCGGGTTCAGGATCTCGACAAAGACGCACCGGATATCATCCTCGGACGCGATCTGCTCGAGAAGGGATTAGCGGTCGTCATTGCGAATCATCCCGGAGCGGCTGTGATTCATTACATGCGAACCAACTAAGAACTTGGAAACCTCGGCTTTCCATTCGATAGGATTATAAACGACATAAGATTCGTGCCCGACGCCTTCGAACTCATGGTATGCCTTGGGCTCTGGAGCCGCGGCGAACACGCGTCGGCCCTCCTTGACGCTCACGCGCAGATCCCGGCTTCCGTGCATGAACAGCGCCGGGCACCTCAGCGCCTTCGCGTAGTCGGCCGGGTTGTGTCTGAAGCCGTTGAAACCGCATTGCAAGCCGCCCCAGAACACCAGAAGCTCGGCGCTGGGAAACGGAGGGACGTGCATCGAAATGAACCGGTTGCGCACGGCGTCCAACAGGGTGTCGAAAGGCGCTTCGAGAATCACCGCGTCGGGAGCGACCGACCGTTCGCTCACGGCACGCAGGATCGCGACCGCGCCCATCGATTGTCCAAACAGAACTGTCGTGGCGTGCGGCAGCCGCGCCTTCGCATAGCGGACAACGGCAGCCACGTCGTCCGCCTCTCGGACGCCGATTGTCGTCGCGCTCCCGGAGGAGCCTCCCGAGCCCCGGAAGTCGACCAGCAAGACGGATGCGCCAAGTTCCAAGAACGCCTTGGCCTCCGGAAGCAGTTTCGTTTTCTCGAAGGCATAGCCGTGGAAAACAAGGACCAGCGGTGTCGCCATACCGCGCTCGCAGTACCACGCCGACAGCGTGCCGCCGTCTGCTGTGGCGAGCGTCAGCGCCTCGCACGACGGGTCAAGCTCAGCGGGCTTCCTGTCGCTCACGGGGCGTATCACGCGGACGCCGCGCACAAGAACCTTCAGCGTGTCTGCGACGGACAGCCGTTCCGGTTTTTTTGTTCTCACTCCCTCAGCCGCATAGTGGGTCATCGCATAGGCGTGGTTGTATGCCAGCACATTAAGCAGGACGAAGCCAGATGCCAATCCAATGCCGATCACCCACAGCCCGATTTTTATTCTGCGTCTCAAATCCGGTCTTCTCATGTTTTCACCCGCACTCACTCACGGCAAGCTCCAACAACCGTTCCGGAGTGATGATCAGACAAGGCATGTCACCCGCGACTTCCAGCAAGTCCCGGTCGCCTGTCACCAGATAGTCTGCCTTGCCCTTGATGGCCAAGAGCAAAAACGGCACATCATGCGGATCGCGACAAGCTGGAACGTTTCGTACGCTGCCAGGAACAACCACCTCTGCAAACTGAAGGTACGACTCAAGCACCGCCCTCTGCTCCTGCGGCGTCAGCGCGAATTTTGGATAAGCCAGAACCCGAACCCACTCATCAGCGGTCTCCTTCGACACCAGCGGAATGATCCGGCCCGCCCTCACAAGGTCAAACACGCGGCTGACTCGCCCCGATTTGAACAGCAGAGCGGACAGCACCACGTTCGTGTCGAGAACGACACGGAGAGCAGGCGTCACTTGTGTCCGCGCGACCATTTGACCGCCCTGCCTACGTCCGCCTCGGTAATGCCCAATGCCTCGAGCTTCTCGCGCACCTGATCGAGCTGATTGATACGGACGGGCTCCAGCACGATCCTGTCATACTCTGCTTTTACGGAGAAATACTCGATGCCGGGAAACTGCCGGACAATGCTCTTCGGCAACGTCAGTTGGTTCTTGACTGTCATTTTCGCCAACATAGTCTCCTCCTTTCTTCCTTACATTCTTACATTTCGTCTGTTAGCCGTCAATCCGAGTTGCGCCATCGCCAACAGCCTACGGTTCCTCATCTCGTTTGAACGGAGGCCTGTTTGCGGCGCCAGATAGCGAAAAGCGCGGCGATCAGTCCGGCCAAGCCGCCGAGATAGCCCGCATTGTGGATGTAGGCGACGCACACGAAACTCCGCACATCCGAAACCTGAAGCAGAGAGGTAAGGGGCTCCCACTTCGAATAATCGGAATCATGCAGAACGCCCAGCAACCAGCCTGCCACCGCACCGGCGATTGCGACGGCAAAAACGATGCCGAAACTTCGCAGTGCTAAGCGAAACGCCTCCGCACGGGAGAAGGCTGGCACCGTCATGC
>CAYSXF010000079.1:0-3080 GCA_964434815.1 uncultured Lentisphaeraceae bacterium | reverse complement strand
ATAAACCAAGCCGCAAAAAACCCGACCCACCATGTGGCGAGGAAGCCAATCTCAGCAACAAACCCCCGGTCAGAAAACCCCAAGTCGGCATAGTAGAACTGATCGAATTTGAGGTTCGTGAAATATTCCGGCGAAATCGTGTATGTAATCTGATCGTGACAGATGCCGTAGGTCCCCGCCAGTAGCCCGCCGATGACCGCTTGCCCCAACATGGCCGGCAATAGCTTCAGTGGTATTCGTGGATAAAGAACGTTCCGCATACAAGCCCGCTCAATCCTTTCTTGTGGCACGGGCGACTCGCCCATGGCGCGTTCCCATATTTGCCAATGACTAATGACTAGTGACCATTGCCCCACTCACCTAATCGGCACAGTGCCTGATTTGTCTACCGTGTAGCCCCACTTCGCAATGTAAGCCGGGCCGGGCTGGAAGTCGTCATCCGTTTTCTTCAGAAGCTTTTGCAGGTCAGCTTCGAGCCGCGCCTGCAACGCCGCGTGTTCGGGCTTGTTGGCCAGATTCGCTAGCTGGTAAGGATCGGTTTCATTGTCGTACAGCAGCCAAGGCCCGCTCAAATCGCGCACATAGGTGTAACGCCGCGTGCGCACGCCGCGGTATTCACGGCCGCCTTTATCGCGCGCCCATTCGCCAAAGGGCGTGGGGCATACGATCAGCGCGGGGTTGTCTTCAGGCGCGGGAGCGCCGCCAATCAGGGCCGAGAAATCCTCGCCCTGTACCGACTTCGGAATGCTCACTCCACACAGTCCGAGCAGTGTCGGCATGAGGTCCGGCGTGTTGATGGGCGCATCGAGTTTGCGTCCACTCGCCTGCGCGGCGGGGTAGCGCATCAGCAGCGGCACGCGGATGGCTTCGTCCCACGGCCGCTGCTTGCGGATCTGCCCCTGCGAGCCCAGCATGTCGCCGTGATCGGAGGTGAATACGAAAATCGTGTTGTCGCGCTGACCCGCATCGTCGAGCGTCTTCAGCAGCTCGCCGAGGCAGGCGTCCATTGCAGCAATGTGCGCGTAATAGCCCGCGAGGCCTTTGCGCGGGTTGCCCTGCACGTTCGGCCGCAGCACGAGCATGTCCGCATCGAACAGCCGTTTGTATTGCTCGGGCGCGGTCTCATACGGGTTATGCGGCGGCCCCCAGGCGAGAATGAGCAGGAAGGGCTTGGGCTTCTTGGCGTGGTCGGCGATATAGGTCTGAGCGTCCTTGGTCTGCGCGAAGACATCGTAGCCCTCCCACATGCGCTGAGCCAGATCGTTGCCCGCATAGTAAGGCGAGCGATTGTAATCGTGGGTGCACTCCAGCACTTTCCAATAGTCGAAACCCTGCCGCCGCTCCGGCGGGATGTAGGCGCTGCGCCCGTGTCCGTCCAAGTGCCACTTGCCGATGTAGCCGGTGTTGTAGCCCGCCTGGGTGTAAGCTTGCGCAATCGAGGTCGCGCGTGTGCTGAGGCAGAGGTCGTTGAGGAAGAGCCCGTGCGTCAGCGGATACTGTCCGGTGATCAGGCTCGCGCGGTACGGCGTGCACACGGGACAGCACGACACCGCATGGGTGAAATTCACGCTTTCGGTGGCCAGCCGGTCCAGATTCGGCGTCTTGCCCTGTAAGTTCGGATCACCTGCATAGCCGCTCGCT
This sequence comes from uncultured Lentisphaeraceae bacterium, assembly GCA_964434815.1. GTDB lineage: Bacteria > Verrucomicrobiota > Kiritimatiellia > RFP12 > UBA1067 > CAYSXF01. The sequence goes on along the minus strand of CAYSXF010000079.1, from coordinate 1,439 downwards.
TGCGCACGCCACTGGTCCGCCAGCACGAACACCACGTTGGGTTTCTTGCGCGTGCCTGCCGGTACTTCCCCGGTCGCGCAACCTGCCATCAGGCCTGCCGCCGCAGTTCCGGTTGCCACCAGAAAATGCCGCCGGTTGATCGTGTTGTGCTGTCTTCCCATGTCGGAGAGGGTAACAAAGCCGGTGGGGATGTTCAAGCGGGGGCGGAGAAATGCCCATGTTTCAATCATGAACCATCGAGCCGCGAACCTCTTCAGCCGTTTATCTCTCCCAACATTCGCGCTTGCGCATGACGGGCTGTTTGGGCGACAATAACCCGGTTTTATCAGCCCTTTTATGGGGAGTTAGCAAGCGAAGGATTCCTATGTCGAACACAAGCAGTCTGGATGTTATTTCGTCGCTGTGCAAGCGCCGCGGCTTTATTTTCCACAGTTCCGAGATCTACGGCGGCATCAACGGGTTTTGGGATTACGGCCCGATGGGCTGCGAGATGAAGCGCAACATCAAGGAAGACTGGTGGAAGACCACCGTGCGCAACCGCGAGGACGTGGCAGGCCTCGACGCCACGATCATCATGCACCCGGCCATCTGGAAGGCTTCCGGCCACCTCGACACGTTCTCCGATCCCATGAGCACGTGCCGCGTCTGCAAGAAGCTCATGCGCGCGGATCAGGTCTGGGACATTCTGACGGACGGCGAGATCGGGCAGAGCCTCCTCGCGGAGCTCGCCTCAGGCGCGGACGCGGGAAAGATCGCGGGCTGGTGCAAGGGCAAGGCCAAGGGCCTCGCGCCGAACCTCGCCGCCGTGCTGGACGCTGACACGCTGACTGCGGCGTTCGAGAAAATCAAGGCCGATCCGGCTGCATACGCGAACGTGCAGGCGCTCTACACGCTGCTCGCGAACGCGAAGGGCAACGCGCCGGCCATCACGCCCTGCCCTTACTGCGGAGGCGAACTCACCGAGCCGCGCCCCTTCAACCTGATGTTCAAAACCATCGTCGGGCCTGTGGACGATCCCGCCAATGTCGCCTACCTGCGGCCCGAGACTGCTCAGGCGATCTTCGCGCAGTTCCAGAACGTGCTTTCGACCAGCCGCCAGACCGTGCCGTTCGGCATCGCGCAGATGGGCAAGTCCTTCCGCAACGAGGTGACGCCCCGCAACTACACCTTCCGCTCGCGCGAGTTCGAGCAGATGGAGCTGGAATTCTTCATCCGCCCCGACGAGGCGGTGGAGCTGATCTGCGGCAAGGTCACCACCATGGCCGACAGCCCGGACCTCTCGACCCCGCAGGACGCGTGGGGCTGGGAGGTGTGGCACAAGTACTGGGTGGAGCGCCGCAAGCAGTGGATCCAGTCGTGTGGCCTGCCGGCGGACTCGTTCGTGGAGTACTGGCAGAAGCCCGAGGAGCTGGCGCACTACGCCCGCGCCTGCGTGGACA
>CAYSXF010000078.1:0-10174 GCA_964434815.1 uncultured Lentisphaeraceae bacterium | reverse complement strand
TTGAACCCCAACACCGACGGCGTCGCGCGGGTGACCGGGCCGGCTGCAGTGCTCGAAGAAGCCGAGGGTCAGACGGATATCTTTGATCGAGGGGCCAAGCTCTTTTTGAACCGGGACTACACTGCGGCAGACGTGCCGGAGGCGCTGCGCGGCTTCCACTTCATCCGCAGAAACCTCGGAAGACTCCACGCGGTTTGCAGGAAGGCGGGCGTGGTCTACGTCCTCACGCCCTCGACGGGCCGTGATCCGTTCAGCCTCGAAGCGGCCCTGTTAGAGCGCGGCTTCAAGAAAGTCAAATTGCCCGAGTTTCCTTTGTTTCTTAGTGTCCGGTGTTCCGTCTTTCAAAAACAGCTGGCTGCCGGCGAGGCGCTGGACATCGGCGCTTGGGGCGTATTAGTCTTACCTCAATGAGGGCTAGATGAACTTCGTACTATTACCCGAGGCGTGACATGTGTTTTTCAAAATGGATGTTCGCATCAGCCGTGTGTGTGTATGCCAGCTTCGTGCATGCCCTGCCCCGAGCGGAAGAACAGGCGGTCGCCACGTGCCTCTCCATCATTCGCGGCTGCCAACTGCCGGACGGAGCCTTCGCGCAGGTAAGCCCCGGCGACAAACCCAACGCCCCGGTCTGGATCGCCCCGTACTTCGCCAACTATGCCGCGCTCGCTCTGCTGACGAATCATGAGCACACAAAGAACCCCGCTGACCTCGACCGCGTCGGCCGCTGGTTAGCCTGGTGCGCAAAGCATCAGTCCGCCGACGGCACCTGGAACGACTTCGAAGGCACGGCTGCCACCTATGCGGACAACGGCAAGGTCGACGCCTGGGACAGTTCGGCCGCGCTGTTTCTATTGGTCGCCGGGCGCTACCGCCGCGCCGGCGGCCAGACGACAGAGGACGTCGCGGCGGTGACCCGGCGCGCGCTCGCCTGCATTGAAACGATCACGGATGCGGATGGGCTGACCTGGGCCACTCCGACGCACAGAGTCAAATACCTGATGGACAACGTCGAGGTTTGCGCCGGGCTCAGGGCGGCAGCAGCCCAGACGTCAACCGCACATGCCAGCCGGATCGCGAAGAGGCTTCCCGACTTCTGGCAGCCCGCCGACAACCGGTTCGCCTACGCCCTGCACGCGAACGGGGCCTTCGAAGGTGGGCTGTCCAAGCCTTATCCCCACGGGCTCGCCCAATTTTTCGGCATCGCCTTCGTTGATGCTGAAGCGACCGCATGGTCAAGCGTCAATCAAGCGTTCTCACCAGAGGCCGGGCCCGCGGCTTCAACCGGAACCGAGTGGTGGCTCATCGCCGCTTCTCGTCTCCGTGGCGATGCCGCGAAGGCGTGGCGTGCGCGGATGGTCAAAGACGTTACTGCCTTCACCCCGCAGAACGTCTATATACACCGCCCCGCGCTCGCGGTTTTGGGTCTTCTCGAAGGCGCAGGCTGGATGATGAAATGACTCGTAAGCCCCATATCCTTTTTGTCTGCGGTCGGAACCAGTGGCGAAGCCCGACTGCCGCACGCGTCTACGCCAATGACCAGCGGATCGACGTCCGCTCGGCCGGGGTCAGCCCAAAAAGCCGACACCCACTGACAAAGCAAGATGTCGAGTGGGCAGACCTCATCCTCGTGATGGAGCAAGAGCACAAGGTCCGCATCCGCGAGGCCTTCCGAGACCTTGTCCTCCCGGAGATCGAGTCACTGGATATCCCCGACGACTATGGATTCATGGACGAGGAGCTGATCCGACTGCTTCAAGAGGGAACCGAATTCCATCTCGATAACCGTCTCGGTAGCGAAAAACAGCGACACTTCCAACAAGGAGAACCATGAAGCTATTCCATTATTTCCTAAGCGCACTTATTTTGCTTTCGCTCGCTCATAACACGTCGGCGTCAGAGTTGCCGGACATCAGCACAATGGCACCGGATCTGACGGTTCCGGCGATGACGACAGACGAGCCGGCGGCGGGCCGGCGCGTGAAGATGACGCTGGCGGCTTATCGCGGCACGGAGGTCTATCACGCGCTCTATCTGCCGGTCGACTGGCAGGCGGGCAAGCGGTTTCCCGTGATCGTCGAGTACGCGGGCAACGGTTCCTACTCCAACCGCTACGGCGACGTGAGCAACGGCACCGTGGAGGGCAGCCGGCTGGGCTACGGCGCGAGCGGCGGCAAGGGCTTCATCTGGGTGTGCGCCCCGTACATCAGTCCGGACCACACGCGCAACCAGCCCCTGTGGTGGGGCGACGTCGAGGCGACCGTCGGCTACTGCACGGGCGTGGTGGCGGAAGTCTGCGCACAGTACGGCGGGAACCCGCGAGCCGTGTTTCTCGCGGGCTTCTCGCGCGGCGCGATCGGCTGCAACTATATCGGCCTGCACAACGACTCAATCGCGGCGCTCTGGCGCGGTTTCATCTGCCACAGCCATTACGACGGCGTGCGCACCTGGAGCTACGCGGACAGCGACCGCGCCTCGGCCGCCGTGCGTCTCGCGCGGCTGAAGGGGCGCCCGCAGTTCATCAGCCAAGAGGGCTCAGTCGCAGGAACGCAAGCGTATTTGACGAACGCCTGTCCAAACGGCCGTTTCACGTTCGTTCCTCTGCCCTACCGGAACCACACGGATACCTGGCTGTTGCGCGACATTCCCGAACGCGCCGCCCTGCGCGCTTGGTTCGAAGCGAATCTTGCGACGCCAATGCGCGGGGCTTCTTCCGTCTCGAACGCCGCCCGACCCTGAAGCCGCGAACGCCGCAGCCGGGGGTTTTGCATTTTTATCAGCAAATGATATAATTTCCCATGTTGTAATCGGACCGGACAAGGAGACAAAATCATGCGCCTGTCAAAAACCTCTGTTCTCGCCGCACTCCTCTTGGCCAGTGCGACGACCCGTCTTCATGCCGACATGTTTTACGCCATCGAATGCACCGACCTGCGCGGCAACTCGAACTTCCAGATCTGCACGGATGCGGAGAAAAAGAAACTCGAAGCCGAGTTGAGATCGGAGACTCTAGTCTATCCCAAGGCGCTGGAGGAGACGAAGGCCGAGTGGTTGACAGCCCATCCGGAGTCGCCTTTCCCGGGCGGCCGCCTCAAGCAGCGCACGCTGAAAGTCCAGGCCGAATCGACCAAACGGGAAGAGGCTGAAAAAGCGCTGAAAATAGACGAGAGCCACAAGGAGCGTTCGGTCGCCAAAGGCAAAGCCGAAGAAGAGCGCATTCTGAACATGAAGGCCACGCGCACCCGCCGCGGGAACAATCAGGCCATGGTCGAGCAGCAGAAACACAAAGTCAATGAAGAGCGCGAAAGGGATTCGCTCGCCGACAGGGCCGAGGAGATGTTGCGCAAGAAACTGTCGGCTGCCGCCGGCCACGAAATCGCGTTCTACGGTGAAACGCCCTCCGAGCAGAAAAAGGGTGCCGCGCCCGATAAGAAAAAGAAGTAGTGAGCCGCGCGGCGCGGGCTCACACTTTGCCTTTGAAGACCCGGTGAATGAAGACGGTGTAGCCGATCACGACCGGCATGCCGAGCAGCGCGATGACCAGCATCACGCCGAGCGTCCTGAACGAGGATGAGGCGTTGAAGATTGTGAGCGAAAGCGACGGATCGTTGCTCGCCGTAACCAAGTTGGGGAAGAGCACAGCCACCACGGCGAGCATCACCAGCGCGATGCCCGCGCACGAGGCGAAGAACGCCTTGAGATCCTCGCCCTTGCGGCTGAACACCCGGATCAGCGCGATGGCCGCCGCCGATGCCGCCGCCAGCAGCACAGGCAGCGCCACGCCGTTGCGCAGATAGCAGCCCGCCGTCCAGGCCGCTGCTATGAGAAAGAGCGCCGCGTATGCCCACCAGGACTGGCCGGCCCACGCGCGTGCGCGGAGCTGGAGTTCCCCGCTTGTCTTCACAGCCAAATAGAGCGCGCCGTGCACGGCGAACATCGACAGCCCGACCAGCCCGACCACCAGCGCGTAGGGGTTGAGCAGCGCAAAGAAACCGCCCGTGTAATCCCCAAGGGCGTTGAGCTGCAAGCCCCGCACGAGGTTTCCCACCGCCACCGCGTACAGCAGCGAGGGCAGAATGCTTCCGAGCGCGAAGGCGAAATCCCACGCCGCCACCCAGCGGGGATCTTCCACTTTGTTGCGGTACTCGATGGACACCGCGCGGAAGATGAGCCCCAGCAGAACCAGCATGAGCGCCAGATAGAAGCCGCTGAAGACCGTCGCGTAGACAGGCGGAAACGCGGCGAACAGCGCGCCGCCGCCCGTGAGCAGCCACACCTCGTTGCCGTCCCAGAAAGGCTCGATGCTGCGAAGGCACAGCGTCCGCTCGTGCCCCTTTTTCGCGAACAGGTGCCAGCAGCCGACCCCGAGGTCAAAGCCGTCGAGGACCGCGTAGCCGATGATCAGAACACCGATCAGTAGCAACCAGACGATTTGCAGCGTGACCATTAGCGTGCCTCCTCTCCAAGCGGTTGCGGGCCTTTATTGAGCTGGCGCCCGAGCAGATAGACCCACACGCCGAACAGCAGCGCGTAGATCAGCGAGAACAGCACGATGGAGGCAAAGATCTGCCCGGCCGGCACCGCGCCCGAGACGGCGTCACGCGTGCGCATCAGGTTGTAGACGACCCACGGCTGCCGCCCGACCTCCGCCGCCATCCAGCCCACTTCGTTCGCGATAAAAGGAAGCGGCAGCGACAGCGCCGCGGCCCATAGGAAAAGCCGGTTCCGCGCAATCGTCCCGCGCCACCACAGGAACAGGGCGATCAGCGACAGCGTCGCGAACCATCCGCCGAGATAGACCATCGAGTGGAAGCTGTAGAACGTGGTGAACATCGGCGGGCGGTCTTTCTTCGGAAAATCCTTCAGCCCCTGAATTTTGGTGTCTGCGGAAAAACCGACCATGTAGCTGAGCATGTCCGGAACTCCGACAGCCCAGTCCGTCCGCTCCTGCTTCGCGTTGGGCACGCCGAAGAGCAACAGCGGCGCATGGGTCTGAGTTTCCCACACGCCCTCGAAAGCGGCCAGCTTCGCAGGCTGCGTCTTGGACACCTGAACAGCGTGTATGTGGCCGAAGCCCATGACCACCGAAGCGGCGATGAAGAACGGCAGAAGCGCGCTTTTCAGCGAGCGTTCGGCGAACGCCACATGCTTTCTCTTCAGCAGCATCACGGCCGACACGCCGATGACGAAGAACGTGCCCACCACCAGAGCGCCGGCGATGACGTGACCATAGCGGGGCAGCGTCGAGGGGTTGAAGACCGCCTCCCAGAAGCTCGTCAGCTCGGCCCGGCCGTTCACCAGGTGGTACCCGGCAGGCGTCTGCTGCCACGAGTTGGCTACGACGATCCAGAAGGCCGACAGCGTCGCGCCCACCGCGACCAGCAGGCTCGAAGCCCAGTAGAGCTTGCGCGAGGCGCGCTTCTCTCCGTAGATCAGGACCGCGAGGAAGCTGGACTCCAAGAAGAAGGAAAACACGCCCTCGGCCGCCAGCGGCGCACCGAAGATGTCGCCCACGAAGCGCGAATAGGCGGCCCAGTTTGTGCCGAACTGGAACTCCATGGTGATGCCCGACGCGAGGCCCACGGCGAACGTGATGGCGAACATGCGCATCCAGAAGCGGGAAAGCTGCTGATAGACGGCCTCTCCCGTTCTGAGAAAGCGCGTCTGATAATAGAACAGCATCCAACTCAGTCCGATCGACAGCGGCGGGAAGAGATAGTGAAAACCCACCGTCAGCGCGAACTGTAACCGGGCCAGCCAAACAGCATCCATCCGCCCACCTCCCACCCTTACCGTTTAAACGTCTACCGTACGCAGAGACTTTACCAATCGGTGCGCCGACACGCCAGCGGAAAAAGGCGGAATATGTCCACTTGCGGGAACATAGGGGCGTGAGGGAAATATGAAGAAGTCTCGCTGTCCCTCTGCCCCTGCGTCATGGACTCTTGTAGAAATCCTGAATGAGTTTGTCCCGGGCTTTCTCCCGCTCCCGGCGGGCACTCAAGATCGCAAGCTCCTGTGAGCGGCTTTCGGCGTCCTGTTCAGCGAATTGCCGAAGTTTCACCAGCATCTCCCTGCGGTACTGGTTGTTGTCCTGCTCCAGGGACTTGGCCAGGTCTTCGAGGGTTCTTGCGGTGTCCAGCTTGGGTTCGTCGACGACGCGCCACTCGGTCTCCTGTATGTCGATCTCCTCGTGCATTTTCTGGGCCTGCTCAAGCGCCTTGGAGTCCTTGATCCCCAAAATTCTGACGCTGAGCGACTTGATGCTTGTCAGGTATTTTCTCTTTCCGTCGCAGAGTGCATGCTGAGCCGGGGTGACGGGTGGCTCCTCCGTTTCCATGTTGGCGAGCTGCGCGTCCACGTCCTTGATACGGTCCTTGCTCTCATTGTGAAGTTCCGTCAATTGTTCCTGCAGCTCGGCGATGTGTTCCGCCTCAGACTTCTTCTGCTCCAGGAGCTCCAACTGCTTCTGCAGGTCTACGATCTTCTCGTCGATCTGCGCGACCGTCGGGACGGCTTCCGGAGCAGGCCGATCAGGGAAGACCGGCTTGTCCTGAGCCCCGACGACGAACGCAAACATCACCAGCGCCATCATCTCAATCGTTTTCATGATGTTCTTTTTGTCTCATATTTTCTTCAGCAAGAGCAAGCGAATTCGCACGCAAACGTGTCGCAACAGGCGATTCAGTTTTGATGAAACGGAATCGCACGCTGTGCTTATCTGCGGTTGACTGTATGCCAGTGCCCCCTCATACTAGAAGCGAACCTCGATTGTCAGAATGTGATCCGCACCTGCCGCGTCGGCATGTGGCGCGAGATAGGGCACCCTGATACGATTGCGGCAGCGGAGCGGACGAGCGGTAGGGCGCCGAGTGAGACCGACGGAGGAACACGATGAGCGATAACACGATCCGTTCCGACGAAGACACCGGAGCGCACCAGATGGCCGAGAGCAGAGCCGCTCAGGCAGCGGAAGTAAAGGCGAAGCCCGCTGCGGAAGGCCAGCCCCCGGCCCGGCCCGCCAGAATCCTTGTGATGGACGACGACGAGTCGGTCTGCATGCTTGCCTCGAGAATGCTGGCGCGCTGCGGCTATGCGGTCGCGACCGTTGCCGACGGACAGGAGGCCATCGCGAGCTACCGGCAGGCGCTGGAGGCCGGAGAGCCTTTCGCGGCGGTCATTATGGATCTGACCATCCCCGGCGGTATCGGCGGGAAGGAGGCGATCCAGGACCTTCTCGCGATTGACGCCCACGTCAGGGCCATCGTTTCCAGCGGCTACGCGGGCGACCCGGTGATGGCAAACTTCGCCGACTACGGTTTCAAAGGCACCGCCGCAAAGCCCTACACCGTCAACGAGCTGCGCGATGTCGTCGCGCGGGTTTTGAAATGAAGGCCAGCGGCCCAATTATACTGTCCCGCTCCGTATTAGGATTACGGCAGATTCTGCCTCCAGCGCAGGACAGCCGCGCTGAGCCGCCTGACCGCATCAGGATTTCCGGAGGCTAGGTTTTTGGACTCGTTGGGATCAGCCGAGAGATCGTAAAGCTCGGCGCCGGTGCCATTGGCGTTGACGAGCAGTTTCCATTTGCCGTCCCGAACGGCGAGGTTGGGGCTGCGGTCGCGGGCTTGCGGGTATTTGAAGGCTTTGTCGTTGCGGCCGTACTCCCAAAACAAAGGCTTCGCGCGCTCAACCGTTTTGCCTTCCCAGACTTCGCTGATGTCTTCGCCGTCAAACGCGATGCCCTTTGGCAGCGGCACGCCTGCAGCCGCGCAGAAGCTCGGGAACAAGTCGACCGCGCTCCACACGGCCTGACGGTCTACGCGTCCAGCCGCCGTGTGCCCCGGCCACCGGACGATGCACGGCATGCGGATTCCGCCTTCATAAAGGCTCATCTTGCTTCCGCGCAGGCCGCCTGCCCGCACACCCTTGAAGGTGGGCAGCGGCCCGTTGTCACTCGCAAACACCACGAGCGTCTGGCCGTCGATCCCCAGCGCCTTCAGCCCGGACATCAGGCGGCCGACCTGCTGATCGAACTCGGCGAGCACGCGGCGGAAATTTTCCGGCGTGTCGCCTTTCGGCACATCGTCGGCCGGCACCCACGGCGTATGGACGTCGTCGGGCCAGAGGTTGACGTAGCACGGCTGGCCTTTGTGCCGACGGAGGAAATCGAGCGTTTTGTCCACGAAGAAGGCTGTCCGGTTCCAGCGCTTGACCTTGTCCTGCGGCGACCAGATCCAGTTGGTCGCCGTGATATCCGGATGGGGGTCCGGGCTCTCCCACGTGCTCGCATGCTCGTCGAAACCGTAGGCCTCGAACGGCGGCGCGTCCGACACATCCCGGCCGCCGCCCATGTGCCACTTGCCGAAGTGGCCGGTGGTGTAGCCGGCGGCCTTCAAGGTTCGCGCCAAAGACGGCGCTTTCGCATCGAGGAAGTCGGCCTGCTCACACGCCCGGTTACCCTCGCGCGTTTGCAGGTAGCTCGTGATCTTCCAGCGCGCCGGAAATTGGCCCGTCGTGCAGCCGGCCCGCGAGGGCGAGCAGATCGGCGACGCGCTGGTGTACTGCGTGAACCGGACTCCATCGCGCGCCAGCGCGTCGATATTCGGTGTCGGAACAAACGTCCCGCCGTTGCACCCGATGTCGCCGTAGCCCATGTCGTCGGCGAGGAAGAAAATAATATTGGGCCGCTCCGCCGCAAAACCATAACAGGCAAAGAGAGACGTGAGCGCAAAAATGGAGTAGCTGGTTTTCATTTGACTGTTGGTTGGCGGCTCGTGAGGTCACTCGCCCTCCACCGGGCGTAAGGCTCTGGAGGGCGAACGTCCCCCGTGAGCCGATGCGATTACATCCTTAGTTCTGTTTCTCAGCCTTAGCCTTCCGCCCATTTCCCTTCTTCTTGCCCTTACCCTCATCCGGATAGGGCTTAACCTGAGCGCGGAGAGCCCAGGCCTCCCACTTGGCGGCCAGCTCTTTCGCCTTCTCCGGCTGCGCCGTGGCGAGGTCGTGCAGCTCGGTGCGGTCGGTCTTCATGTCGTAGAGTTCCCAGGCGCCATTGCGGCTACGGCGGACGAGCTTGAAATCGCCCGCACGCACCGCCGCGTTGCCCTCGTGCTCCCAGTAGAGCGCGTCGCGCTCGATGGGCTGGTTGGCGAAGGCGCCGACCAGGCTCTTGCCCTCCATCGGCAGAATGGCGTGGCCGTTGAACTCTTTCGGATAGGCCGCGCCGCCGACCTCCACGCAGGTGGCCATGATATCGATCAGGTGCCCCGGCTGCGTGCGCCACTCCCCTTTCGCAGCGATGCCGGCGGGCCAGTGCGCGATCAGCGGCGTGGCGATGCCTCCCTCGTGGTTGAAGTGCTTGTACAGGCGGAAGGGCGTATTTTCAACGAAGGCCCAGCTCATGCCGCAGAACCAGTCGGACCCGCCCTTCGAGGGGTCGCCGACGGTCTTGCCTTTCGGGCCGGACTCCGCGTTGCCGCCGTTGTCGCTCAGGAACAGGATGAGCGTGTTGTCGAGCACCCCGCGCTGCCTGAGCCCGGCGACGAGCGCGCCCACCGCCGCGTCCATGTGGTGCACCACCGCCGCATACGTCGCCATGAGGTGATCGAAGCGGTCCTGCTCCTCGGCGGACACGTCCTTCCACATCTGCACCTCCGCGGGCCGCGGCGATTTGGCCCAGGCTTTGTCGATGAGTCCGAGTTCGAGCTGGCGGGCGTACCGCGCGTCGCGTACTGCGCCCCAGCCTGCCTTGTAGGTTCCCCGGAACTTCGCGATCTCCTCGGCCGGAGCCTGCAGCGGGAAGTGCGGCGCGTTGTAGCACAGGTGCAGGTAGAACGGCTTCTTCTCCGCCAGCGCCTCGTCGATGAATTTCAAGCCAAAGGTGGTCCAGAGATCGGTCGTGTACCAGCCTTTCGGTAAGCGCGGGTCGTCGTTTTTGAGTTCCTCGCCGTTCAGGAACAGTTGCGCTTTGGGCGAGTCAGGATAGTAGAAGCCGCCGGCCGCAGCGCTCAGGCTGCGGTCGAAGCCTCTTCCCCACGGCGTGACGCCGAAGCTCTGCCCCACGTGCCACTTTCCGCTCAGCGCCGTGAAGTACCCCGCCGGCTTGAGCACTTCCGCGATGGTCACGCACCTGTCTCTTATACACATCTCCGAGCCCACGAGACAGGCAGAAATC
>CAYSXF010000077.1:0-10242 GCA_964434815.1 uncultured Lentisphaeraceae bacterium | reverse complement strand
CGTCAGATGTGTATAAGAGACAGCCCATAGCATGAACCGGAACAAATCGCACACCACCACTGGCGTAACCACGAAACGTTCTGGAACCGATGGTTGAAACCCATTATGCGGGGGGTGGTAAAAAAGTCAACCCCATTTTACAGTACGGAACGCAAGCGTCAAAAGGGTCGACCCGCATGTTGCCAACTGAGCGGCGGAGATTGCCGGCCGTTTCGTCCGTTATCAGCGCCGTCCGTCTTCGAGTGGGACGGCGCTCCGAAAGCCACGTCACTTGATCCTGATCATTAACCCCATTTTCTTGTAAACGATCAGGGTCTTTCCGCCGTCGGTGATTTCGGTTCTCCAGAAGTCAGGCAGTCCGGCCACTTTTGTTGCGATGTCCGTCGGCAAGGTCTGGGCCGATGTCAACAGGGTGTATGTCTTGCCTGGAATGAGGCTGCCGACGTTGGACACGCGAACGACACCGTTCACGGTGAACGTGCTTCCGTTGAAGGACACGGCGTCCTCCGCCGCAGAGACGGCGGGAACGGCCAGTTCGCCGCCGACATTCACGGTCAGGGTGCCCGAGAACGCGAGGCGGCCAGAGCCCGATTTCGCGAACGAGCCGGAGCATGTGATCAAACCCGAGAGCGTCTGATTAGCAGTGGACGCGTAACGGAACACCGATCCTGCGGCAATCTCGATCTCCTGCGCCGAAGCGCCGGCTCCCAGCGAGCCCGAGTCGCCGATTTCGAAGGCGCCGGCCGACACCCGTAGCTTCGCCACGGTGGTGTTCGCGCCGGTCCACCTCAGCGTGCCAGGCCCGACCTTGTCGAGGATGTTGCCCGTGATGCCGCCGATGAGCGGCGTCGCCATGGTCAGCACAGCATTGGACGACTGAACGTCAAACGTCTTCACCATATTCTCCGTGCGCACGATGATCGTGGCCTGCGTGGCGTCGTTCGCATCGAGCGGCAGGAACGATGCCGCGCCGGCATCAAGGGAGATAGTGGGCGTGTTGAACAGATCCATCGCGTGGCCGCTGTCCATGCCCGAGCCTTTCAGCAGCACCAACGCACCGTTGTGCAGCTTGATGCCGCGGGCGGTCGAGTCGCGCTGCAAGACTTTCAGAGTGCCATAGATGTCGAGCGGCTTCGAGTTGGTCACATCATAGCCGCTAGCGTCCAGCGCGGTCAGTTCGCACGTCGCGCCGGCATCCACCCGGAACCGGGCCGCGCTGGTTAGAAACCCATTGGCCACGGACAGCTCCAGCACACCCCCCGACGCGACCATGTCGCCGGAAAGAGCCGCGCCGGACGCGCCGATCTTGAGCCGGCCGGCTGTCACGCGCAGCGTCCCCGCGCCGGAGAGCGCGCCGGAGAGCGTCTGAGTGGCGCTGCCGCCGAACGACAAGACCGCGTTCGCCGCCACAGAAAGCGCGTTCGAGAAAGCCGCTGTTGCGACAACTCCGAACGGCGCATTGAGAGCCAGCGTCCCACCTTCGACCGTCAGCGTGCTGTTCATGGAAACCGGCATGCCAAAGGTCGCATTTCCAGAGCCGCGCTTGGTCAGCGCCGAGGCCGAAAAGTCGAGCGTCGCGCCGCCGGCGTCCGCCACGAATGTATACGCGGTCGCGCTGTTTGTGAGGTTCATGTGAACCGGCGCAACCGAACCAGACACCGTGACCGCTGCCGTCGGCTGGTCGGTATCCGTGAAATTCACCGTGTCGATGCTCGTGTAGTTGGTTGAAGCGCCACTCACCGAGTCGGCGCCCCAGGGCTGATACGCGTCCGAGATGGTCCAGAGACCGGACGACACCCCGTTGCGCCAGAACAGGTTCTTCGGGGGAATCACGCCGGTGAACACCGCATAGATGCCGTCCGCACGGCGCTCAAGCGCAACCGCAGCCGTAGGCAGCAACCCCGAACCGCCGTTTGAAAAGGCCACCGTCATCTTGGCGAGCGCGTCTGCCGGAATCGAAGAGGACAGGATCAGCGGGTATCCCGCCAGCGGCGTGTTGATCCCGTTCAGATCCAGCACCACTTGGACGGCGTTTGTCGCGTCACACGCGATCGTCAGCGTCGCAGGTGACAGTGAGCCGCTGCCGCTCAGATCGGCCTCCATGCCCAGCCGCACCTTCAGGGTCACGGGATTGGTCACCGTCATCGCGCCACACGCCGCGTCCACGGCACCGACATCCAAAGTGGTCGCGAGAGCCAGCGGCCCGGTACCCAAGGCGCTGGCGTTCCCGACTGCCAGCGTGCCGGTGCGCACATCGGTGCCGCCCGCATGGGTGCTGGCGGCCATCAGTCTGACCTGGCCCGCAGTGCTCGACGAGTCGTTGATCACCAGTTTCCCGATGCCCGACAGCGGCGCGCTCCACGTCACGGTCTTGCCGTTCGGGTCCAGCGTCACGCCCGTCGCGGCGTCCTTCAGGCTGACCGCGTTAGACACCGCGCTAGCGGCGACGGTGAAATTGCTCCACGCGCGCAGCGTGCCGGTGTTCAGCTCGATGGTGCGCGAACTGCTCGTGTCAGACGCGAAGAGGCCGCTCCCGCCCACCTCCAGCGTGCCGCCAGACAGGATCAGCTTCGAGTAGTTGGCGCTCGCGTGCCCCTTCATGTTAACTCCATTGACGTAGGCCCGGCCGCTCCCGCTGATGGTCCACGTCGCCTGCCCGTCCCACGACATCATCGCAACCGCATTCGTGGCCAGAAACTCGCCGCCGCTCAGGGAATAATTCATCGTTCCCGCCCAGTGAGCGAACAGCAGGGAACACGTGTTGGCGATCGAATTGTCCGATCCCGTCACGACGATTCTGCCGCCTGTCTGGTTCGCGGTCGTGTTGTACGCACCCATGTCGCACCACCGGAGGGCGGAGGCCGTGATCGTCCCCCCTGCGGCCAACGGGAGCGTCACCGCACCCAGCGACAACCTGCCCGACAGCGCAACAGGCGTGGCAACCTCCAGCGAAGACGCATAACCGTTGCCGGTCGTGTCGGAAAGCGAGAACGGACTTGTTCCTGCCAAACGCACGGTACCGGTGTTCTCCCACAGCAGGTTCTTGAACGAGCCGCCGCCGCTCAGCACAAGCGTGCCGGTGTCCGATTTTGTGACTGAGTTTGAGCCCGTGACGGAGCTGCTGATCTCAGCCGTCAGATTCGTCAGGACACGGACCTTCGCGTCGGCGCTCAGCGTGACCGGGTTTGTGATCGCCCCACTCGAAGTGAACAGCAGCGACCCGCCGTTCAAAGTCAGCCCCGAGGTCGGCGGCAACGGGGTGTTGGCCGCCAAGGTGCCCTTCGTGACGGTCAGCATGGCGTACGAGTTTGTCGCGCAACCCAGCCGGGTGTAACCCAAACCCGCAGCGCTCGCGTTGTTGGCCGCGAGCGTCACATTTGATCCCATCAGAGCCGCCGCGATGTTGACGACGTCTGTCGCCTGCATGCCGTACGTATCGATGATCGAGCCGCCGTTGAGCGTCAGCCCGCCGGGACCGGCGAGCGTGAAAGCGCCAGACCCCTTGACGCTGACCACCTCTGCCGTGGCTCCCGCATCGGGCAACACCACGGACGTCGTGCCGGATGTCGTCAGAACCGCCACCGTCTTGCGGTTGGTGGTGCTGTCCGACCAGTTGTTGCCCGCTGTGCCCTTGTTCGTCCACGCGGCCGCCGTCCAGTTGGTTGTCCCCGCCACCGTGCGGAGATAGAACGGGTCGTCCGACGTGTCAACGGCGCTGTCGCGCTTGACGAGTTGCAGGCCGGCCAGCCCGATGCGCGTGTTTCCAGTTGGATTATAACGCACACCGTGCGCGATGGCGATGGCGGTGTTGGTCGTCAGGTTGCTCAGTTGAATGCGCACATAGTGGTTGCCCTCGCTGAGCGTGCCTGACGAATACACGGCACCGGGCCAGGTCTGACTCCCGACCGCCGTCCGCTCCATGCCCGGAAGCCCGTAATAGTTGGTCCACGCGCTGTCGCCCACTTTGACAAGAACCGGGCAGGCAAGAAATACAGATGCGCCCTGGTCGCTGCCAATAATGACGTACAAATCCGCGTTCTGGAAGGGCACGTTCGTCAGCATCACCTCCCACCCGCGGGTGATTCCGGGGTCAGGAAGAACGTTGGTCACAACGCCCTCGACGACCTTATAGCTAGCAGCCGTGCCGTCATCGAAATAGGTCCTCGTGAGCGTTCCGTTCGCGGTGTTCGTCGATGCGCCATTGAGATAGGTGTTAGCGAACGTGTAATACAGCTTCGCGCCGGACAGCATTTCCGAGCTGTACAGGTTGGTCACAGCTCCGGCCATGCCTGCACCGTTGTTGCTCCAGTTCGGGGTCTTGTTCCATGTGGCAGCAGCGGTCGGCACCGCACCCAGCGTCAGGGCGCTGAAAAGCGACACGTTACCGTCAATCGCAGCGTCTCCGCGCACGCCGGTTTTGATGCTGATCGCGCCGGTAGCGGCCGATGCGCTTGTAAGCGATGCGCACAGGCTCTGAATCTGCGCCACCGTTAAGGCCGAATTATAGATGCGCAAATCGTCCAGCCGCCCGCCATTTTTTGCCTCGCCTGTCAACACGCCGCCGTGGCGGCTGCCGAACTGGTAATAGATCTTCTCGTAGGCCGTCGCCGTCGAATTAGTCGTGCCTTTAGCAACGCCGTCGACATACAGCGTGGTGTTGCTGACTGTGAACACCAGCGCGTAGTGGTGGTAAATCACGTCCGCGCTGAAAATGCCCGAAGCGGTGAGCACCGCCGTCGTCGCGTTTCCGAGCGTCAGCACCGCCGTGTCCGCAGTGGCGCCGCGTCGGAGGATGACGCTGCCGGCTGTGCTGTCCCGTAGACAGAGGAGGATTCCATTGGCGTTCGCGCCCAAAGTGGCATAAGCAGATACCGAAAAACTGCTGCCGGCCGTGGTCACTCCCGACAAGTTGCCGTACGGCGTAAAAAGGGCGGTGTTGATCGCCTTCCCGTTCGGTGCGGCCGCGAAAGACGTTGTGCCTTCGCCATTCACGCTGCTGAGCGTGCCGGAGCCGTTGTCGTTGACAACCGAACTGTTGTCGAAGGTCATCGCCAGCGTCGGAGTCAGCCCCGTCACATCGTTGGTGGCGGCACTGGCACAACGGATCGGGATCCATACGGATACGGCCCACACAGCCGCTTGGAAAACCACGCCTGATAACCCGTTTTTGCCCATCGCGATCTCCTTTCCTTCCTGCCACTACGATGCCGTCATTTAAGTTGAAACTGGTACGTAAAAAACACCTTACCGTTTTCCACATTTTACTCAATTCATTTGAAAATTCTATAATACATAACTATAGCTGTCAACCGTTCGCCTTGCGTTTCAATACACAGGAGACCGCATCCGCTCTGAGATGCTGGCACCTTTGACGTCCTCGCCAGTCGGCTTGACGGTACGACCATTCATTCTCCCGGTTACCGGCCAGCTTAATCACAGCCCTTGGGGCGATCTCTCCTGAAATTCCCACACGCCCCAAAGCGAGGGCGTGAGTTCCGCCTCGGACGGGACATCCGACACAATGCCCGTGGCCTTGTTGCTCCAATACATGCGGGCCAGCGTCTGCGAGCCGTTGCCGCGGAGAACACCTATGTCGCCCAGGATTTTCATGCCGGGCTGCGGGTTCAGCTTCAGCACGTCCAAGGGAACGGAGATTTCATAATTCCCCTTTCCGTCCGCCGCGAGCTTTACTTTGTCGCTGACCTCTTCGACGCGGTCGAAAACAAACGTGCGCGAGGGGGAGCTGAACGACACCTTCTGATCGGCGGGCGCCCCCGGTGCAACCGGACGATAAATCAGCGCCTTTGTCTGCCCCTTGACTTGCGTAACTAAGAGGCGCAGGTCGCCTGCCACGGGTGACCGGCGCTTGGGATCGGACCCGGCATTGGTTCCGATCATCAGCTCGAGCGTGCCGCCCGTCTTGAACAATGTGGAAGGCATTTCACCGGAGTTCCTCAGAAGCTCCCGGTCTCCCGTTCTCCAGGCGGCAAAGAGTTTGCCGTCCGCCACGGCTAGCGCTCCCCGGATGTCGTAGGGCTTCGAGTTCGAATTGAAATACGCGCCCACGCCCCTCTTTTCAATTTCAACCCAGGAGGCTCCGTTCCAGTCATCGAGCGCGCCGTCCACCGTGGGCGCGGCGGTCTGAATCGGAATAGAGAGCCGCCCGCCGCCCTGCTCCATCTTCCGTTTTTCTTCACGTGCCACGCGGCAGGCCTGAACCTTCTTCAGATCGTCCGCCGTGACGTTCACGATGCCTGCAGACAGCCGGCGGAGCGTCTCCAAGCCCTCGACCTTGACCAGTGCGCACGCTTCTTTGTTGTATACGAGATAGACCTGCCCGTCCGATGACTGGCTGATAGCGGGCCAGAAATGCTCATCGCCAGGACTGATTCCTTTCAGGCTCATGCCGCGTTGCGAAACCGGCATTTGCCAGACTTTTCCGGCGCGGACATCCTCGAACAGAGTCGCCACAAACAGACCGTCGCTCGTGAACAAATAGACGTTCCCCATGTTGCCGTTGACGCACCAAAGCGGGCCAACTTCGGAGCCTTTGGGGTTCACAAAACCGCCCAGCAAGCGCGTCGTGCCGATCACTTCGCCAAGGCTCTCCGGCTTGGGTGCCTCGTGCGACGCATGCAGGCCTGGCCACAGGCTAGGATAGCTCCACGTCATACAGCCGTCCCGCCCACCGCAAAGCGAACTTGTGAGGAAAGGTTTGACGCCCAAGGTGACGACGGTATTGCCTGCGGAATCAATCAGTGCCTGCGACCCTCCCGAGGTGGTCGCCGGGCTCACGCCTTCGGCCAGCACCTGACCTTTGGACAAATCGTACAGCGGAACGCCCTGTTCAGTGAACCGCGTTGGGGCATACCGCATCGCCTGATCGTTGATGTGCGCGACACAGAACGAGAAGTCGGGCATCACCGTCACGCCGCCTGACTTCCCTTGCCGAAACACGACTTCATCCGGCTGTGCCTGGCCGTCACCGTTCAGGTCCGACCAGATGAAGAAGGCCATGTTCTTCCCGTTGTCCCTGCCCGGATCTTTGGCGCTGACATCCACGCCCTTGGGCCAGAGCGGCCTGAAAGCTTCGTCCTTGAGAACCTCCCAATGGTTGGCCGCACCGGCTGCCGCCACAGGCCGGATCGTTCCGTTGAACTCCCCGAAGAGGAACACGGGGCTGGCCCCGCCGGTCGGCTGCCCATTGAAGCCATTCGTGAAATACCGTTGCTTCTTTGCGAAGAGCGAATGCCCCTTGGCTTCCCGGTAGAGCGCGTATTGCGGAGCGGCGCCGCCCGCCCATCCCTTGTCAGGCAGTTTCCAATCGCTTGTGCCAGCACGGTAAAGGATGCTCGCCAATTGCGACGTTCCCTTCTCCCAGTCGAGCTTGAACTCCAGGAGCCCGTTGGCGTCGTCCGCATAGTAAAAGAGCGTCTTGTCGACAGGATCGAGCGCACCCCCGCCGCCGTATTTCGGAGGCCCGTAAAACGCCTTCACGAACGCGCCCTCCGTTGTCCACACGCTCACACGCTTGGGCAGGAAATCCTGCTCGGTCACCCAAAGCTGCCTCTTCGAGTCCACCGCAATCCCGCGCGGATTGTTCATGTGGAGCGGATCGTAGCGTCCTGGTTTCGGCACGCCCGGCTTGCCGATCGCGCGGATGAATTTCCCTTCGGCGGTGAACGCCTTCACCTGATGGCTGCCGCCGCGGTCGCTGACATAGATCGTTCCGTCCGCATCGAGCGTCACGCCAAAAGGATCTTCCAATCCGGAGGCCACCACCACTCTAGGCTCCTGCGGTGTCGCCGAGGGCTCCAGACAGTAGACGCGCTTTCTCGAGAGAATGAAGAGCCGTCCGTTCGGATCAAAGACGATTCCGCGGGGCTGATCGACGGTGGGCCTCTTCAGGATCTCCCCGCGTTTCGCGTCGATGAAAAGCAGTTGGTTCTTGAGGGTCAGGCTGCACACCACGACATCATTGAAGGCTGCCAGCCCGCCGATCTCCTCTTCAAATCCGACGCCTGTCATGTTGGCTTTGGATTCCGGCGTTTTTTCGAAGGGATAGAGCAGAATGGGTTTGTCCGGGCCTGCCGTCAGGGCCGTCACGCGCAGCTCGGGCGCTGGCTTTCCGGCTTGGCCTGCCCCCGTTCCGACCGAGGCGGCATAGGCCCTGATTTTCGCATCGGCGCTGGGCCCGTCATCGCGCGCCAGGTAAGGCGCCGCAGTCCACGTGCCGCCGATCCACTTCTTGCCGCCTTTCTTGTTGCCATCCAAGTCAACCCAGATCAGGCCGTCGGGGCCTTCCGTGATATACGCACCTAAGAACACGGCCGGCTCTCCTGTGGGCGATTTGGCCGCAGGCACAAACAACGCCGACTGGGGGGGCGTATGGTTGGCCAGCCACGCGCCGGCATGGTCGAGCGTCGACCACGGCGGATTCCCGTTGCTGTAAACCGAGAACTCGTAACGGCACTCGATCTCCTTGCGCCACAGCCCCCGCACGCGGTACTCGCCCGGAACAACGGGCTGCTCGGGTATGTGATAGAGCCCGTGACGCGGCGCATCGAAGTCGCGCCCCAGATCGTCCGTCCCGTCCCACCAGACAATATTCGCCCCCTTCTTGAAGGGCGTTTCGGAGACCAGATTGCGGACGCGCTTGCCCGCCTGGTCCTCGATCACCAGCGTGACCGTGCCGTCCTCTGGCAGCGTGAACCTCACCGGTATCAGCTTCTCCGCCCCGTCGTCCTTGCCCTCAACTGCCGGCACCGCCGTTGCCAGTGCGCCGTTGCCCAAGGCTTGCAGCGCGATGAGCTCGCACAGCTCCACGCGCTTGCCGCCCAGCGAATGGCCGTGCGTGTGCCCGTGCTCGCGGTTCTCCACATCGGCGTCCTCCGCGAACGGGGCGGTGATGCGCAGGCGCACCGCGCGCGTCGTCAGCTCTTTCCCGAAATCCAGCCAGCTCACCGGAAGCCCCAACGGATACAAGGTTCGCAAGCCCGACACGCTCGTGACCGTTTCCCAATCCCCCTCCGCCGCATCGCGCGGATGCGTGCTCCCGTCCCCTTTGTAAACCTGAATGTCGGCCGCACAGAAAAAAGGCACCAGGAAGGCCAGTCCGCGCAGGGCCACCGGACGTGGCCACGCCAGCATGACCCACTCCGGGTCTTCCTTAATCAGCTTCGCCGCCACGAGCATTTCTTTGTCGTCTCCGTTGATGTTCTCCCAACCAGACCAATAGCCGTCCAACTTACCGTTATTCAGGCGAGAGGCTTTCTCGTTTGAATTGCGCGCGGCCGCAGCCGCCAGCGGAGCGATGTTGGCGAACCGCTCCGGCACGACATAAACCCCGCTCGCGTTCCCCGCATACTGGCCGTCTCCCCCGACATCGGCCGCTTCCGAGGCCGTGTGGGTCAGGCGGAGCGCCTGGCTTTGCGTGCCAGGCGGCAGCGACCACAGCGCGAAGTCCCCCCGCCCTTCCAACTCGTCACCCGTGACCCGGCCCGCTCTGAGCCGCTGCGCCGGCAGCCACTGACCCTCGTCCGCCGGATTCCCGGGATAGGCCACGCCTGCCTTCAGCACGCTGACTTTGATATTCCCTCCGGCCAGGACCGAGCCGATCGGAACCGACTTCGCAAGCCCGATCCGAAGATGGCGCACACCCAGATTCTTGGATTTGCCGAACGCATATCCATAGGCGCCGCGCGGCCGCGACTCCCGCGTCCACACCAGCCCGGCCGGCATGCGCCCGATCTCTTTTCTTTCGGCGTCCGGAACCGGGGTCAGCTTGCCGTCCACCCATTCCGCATAAGCCGCAGAGTCAAGGTCGCTCACCTGAAGCGGCGTCTGAAAGATGCCGCGCCGCGCATCCGTTTTATCGGCCCTGTCCTGCGCCATACCGCACGCCGCTAGGGCGATGAAGATAAGCCAGATACCCGGTTTTTCTTGGAACATTTTCATCATCTTTTCACTTTTACTACGCGAGGTTTATGCTTTCATTGCACGAACATACGGGTGCCCTTCGAGAGAAGATACCGCACGATCACGATGCCGGAGCCGCCCGCGCCGCCCGCAGCACTGTTACCGCCGCCGCCGCCACCGCCCGTGTTGGGCATGCCGGCCACTCCGGAACCGCTGCCTCCTCCTCCTATGCCGCCCGCACCGCCCGTGCTTTGATATCGGCTACCGCCACCGCCACCGCCGAAATAGCGTCCCGCTCCAGCAAGAGAGACGCTCACCCCGGCT
>CAYSXF010000076.1:0-10250 GCA_964434815.1 uncultured Lentisphaeraceae bacterium | reverse complement strand
CATCTGGTTCGAGTCCGCGGCGGTGGTGCCTGAAGGCCGCTCCGGGCCGCGGCAGCTCATGCTCACGGAGCGGAACCTGGGCGTGTGGCAGCGGCTCGTGGAAGAGACCCGAGCCGCGGCGCGGGCAGAGGGCTGCGGCGAGGTGACGCTGATTCTGCAGCTCACACACAGCGGGCGCTACAGCCGGCCGCAGGGGACGCCTGCGCCTGTGGTGGCGCAGCGCAATCCGGGGCTGGAGGCCGCGATGCCGGAGATGCCGCGGGTTGAGCCGGTCAGCGACGACGCGCTGTCCCGTTTGGAAGAGGCATTTGTGTCGGCGGCCATGCTGGCGGAGCGGGCGGGGTTCGACGGCGTGGACATGAAGGCCGTGCACGGGTATCTGGTGGCGGAGCTGTTGGGCGCGCGCCGCCGGGAGGGGCGCTATGGCGGGTCGTACGAGAACCGCACGCGGTTCCTAAAAAACTGCCTCGCAGGCATGCGGGAAAGGCTTGGGATAAAGACGTGGGTGGTGTCGCGTCTGACGGTGCTGGAGCCCTCGGATTATCCGTACGGATGGGGCGTGGTCGAGAGCGAAGGCGCGTGGCGGGCTGACCTGTCCGAGCCGCTGCGGCTGGTTGCCGAACTGTCAGCGCTGGGCGTGCCCATGCACAACATCTCAATGGGGTATCCGCGCTTTCAGCCTCACATGAACCGTCCCTATGACCGGCCGCTGGCGGGAGGTCCGCCGCCGCCCGAGGAGCCGCTGCGCGGCGTGGCGCGGTTTCAGGCGACGGTGCGGGCTGTGCGGCAGGCGGCAGGCGGGGCGCCCGTGATCACGGCGGGGCTGTCTTGGTTGCAGCACTTGGTGCCGTATGTGGCCGCGGGCCTGGCGCGCGAAGGGTGGTGCGACATGATCGGGTTCGGACGGAGCGCGTTCGCCTATCCCGACGCGCCGAAAGACATACTGGAGCGCGGCGCGATGGTGCCGCAGAAATGCTGTGTGACCTGTTCGATGTGTTCGCAGATCATGAAAGATTTGGCGGGTCGGGGCGGGTGTGTGATTCGCGATTCTGCCATCTATGCTCCGGAATATCGGAAGGGGCGCGAGGCTGCGGAAAAATCCGTTATTTCTGAAATACCGTGCTTGACCGATGGCGAATGATGCCATAAACTAACAATGGCGGTAATGATGGTTGTTCCGCCCGGCCATTTTTCTAACGTTTTGTGGGGCTTCTCTAGCGCCCATCGTACCGTTTTTTATGCCGGGTGTGCGCGGGGTCGCTCCCGGGCTTTCTATGCCCGTATCAGTCAGCACAAGGGAGGGGATGCGAAGTGAACACACCGATCAATCAGCTTCTCATGCAGAAGGGGCGCGACATCATATCGATTTCGCCTCAAGCTTCGGTTTACGAGGCTATCCAACTGATGGATGGAAAGAACGTCGGTTCGCTGCTTGTGCTGAATTCCCACGGTAAGATATGCGGCATTTTTGCCGAGCGCGACTGTTTCCGCAAAGTCATTCTGGCTGGTAAATCGCCTCAGGAAGTGTTGGTGAAGACGGCGATGACGAAGAAAGTCATTTACGCCTCGCCGGAAGACACGGTGGACGAGTGCATGGCGCTGATGACTCAGAAGCGGATCCGCCATCTTCCTGTGATGGATACGACGGAGCGGATTCTGGGCATTATCTCAATTGGTGACCTCGTCAAATTCATGGTGTCGGAGCAGGACGCCTTAATCAGGAACCTCGAGAAATATATTGAGGGCTCGCTCTAAACGCTACTTCGGGAGTGCCACCCTCAGTGCCGCACGGACGTATTGAACTGGTGATGGGCCTTCTATTAACCGCTTCCGGCGCTGACCGGAAGCAGTTTGGAGACTTTGTATGACTTCTCTATCCACATCTGCTCCGTGTGGCTGCGCGTGTGCCTGCGAGCCCTCGGAGGCTGACCTGTATAAACGGCTCGACGAGGTGATCGGCGAGTACCACGAGAAACCGGGAGGGCTGATCCCGGCGTTGCAGACGGCTCAGTCCATTTTCGGTTATCTGCCTGAGCCTGTGATCCGCCGGATTGCGGACGGTTTCGGCAAGACCGTCAGCGAAGTTTCCGGCGTTGTGACCTTCTACTCCTTTTTCACGCTGCATCCTCGCGGAAAGTATCTGGTGCGCGTGTGTCTCGGCACGGCGTGTTACGTGCGCGGCGGTAAAGAGGTTCTGGACGCCTTCAAGAAGAAACTCGAGATCGACGTGGGCGAGACCACCTCCGACAGGATGTTTTCGCTCGAGGTCGGGCGGTGTTTCGGCGCGTGTGGCATGGCGCCCGTGGTGATGGTCAACGACACGGTGCACCAGCGAGTCAAACCGGCGCGCGTCGGCGAGATGGTCAACCAGATTCTGTCCGGCGCCGCCGTGGCCGGGGAAAAGGAGCGCGCATGAACGCCCCCGTTATAAAGAGGATTTCCAGCGTGGCGAAACTCGGCGACCTCCGCGAGCGGCTGCGTGCGCAAAAGCCCGCCGGCGGCGGTTCCGGGACACGTCAGATCCTGGTCTGCTTCGGCGGAAGTTGTTTGGCGTCGGGAGCGAAAGAGGTGCGCGACGCCCTGCGTCTGGCTTTGGAGGCGGAGAAGCTTGGCGATCAGGTTGCGCTGGTCGAGACCGGCTGCATGGGGCCTTGCGTGCTCGGCCCGGTGGTGATGGTCGGCGAGGACCGGACGTTCTATCAGGGCGTCAAGCCCGGCGATGCGTCCGATATCGTGAAGCAGCACATCTGCGGCGGCAAGCGCGTTGAGCGGCTGCTGGTGTATGACGCGGCCGGCAAGACGCCCGCGCCTTGCCGCGAGGACATCGAGTTCTTCAAGCGCCAGACGCAGATCGTGCTTCGCAACTGCGGCTGGATCGACCCGGAGCGGATCGGCGACGCTATCGCGCGGGACGGCTACGCAGGCTTGGCCAAGGTTCTGACCGAGTGTACGCCTGAGGCCGTGATCGCGGAGATGAAGGCTTCGGGGCTGCGCGGGCGCGGCGGCGCGGGCTTTCCGACCTGGCTCAAGTGGCATCTGGCGCGCGAGTCGGCGGACACCGTGCATTACGTGCTGTGCAACGCCGACGAGGGCGATCCGGGCGCTTACATGGACCGCAGCGTGCTGGAGGGCGACCCCCACAGCGTCATCGAGGGCATGGCGATCGCCGCGTTTGCGATCGGGGCGCAGCAGGGCTACGTCTATGTGCGGGCCGAATATCCGTTGGCGGTCGAGCGGCTGTCGACGGCCATCGCTCAGGCGCGAGCCTGCGGCCTTTTGGGAGCGAACATATTGGGCACGCAGTTCTCCTTCGATCTGGAGATCCGCATGGGGTCGGGCGCGTTCGTGTGCGGCGAGGAGACCGCGCTGATCGCCTCGATCGAAGGCAAGCGCGGCGAGCCGCGCCCGCGTCCGCCGTTCCCCGCGCAGAAGGGCCTGTGGGGGAAACCGACGGTGCTGAACAACGTGGAAACGTACGCCAACGTGCCGGCGATTTTGCAGAAAGGCGGGTCGTGGTACGCGTCGATGGGCACGCCGAAGAGCAAAGGCACGAAGGTGTTCGCTCTGGCAGGTGCCGTGCGCAACACGGGGCTGGTCGAAGTGCCGGTCGGCACGTCGCTGGGCGAGCTGGTGTACGACATCGGCGGAGGCATCCGCAACAACCGTCACTTCAAAGCGGCTCAGATCGGCGGACCGTCGGGCGGCTGCATCCCGCGCGAGCATTTGAACGTGCCGCTCGACTACGAGACGCTGGCCGACTTGGGCGCGATCATGGGCTCGGGCGGTCTGATCGTGATGGACGAGGACACCTGCATGGTGGACGTCGCGCGCTTCTTCATCGAGTTCGTGCAGGAGGAGTCGTGCGGCAAATGCGTGCCCTGCCGCGTGGGTACTCGGCGCATGCTGGAGATTCTGAACCGGATCTGCGAGGGGCAGGGCGAAATGGCGGATATCGACCGGCTGATCCAACTCGGGCACTTCATCAAGACCGCCTCGCTGTGCGGGCTTGGGCAGACTGCGCCCAACCCGGTGCTGTCCACGATCCGCCATTTCCGGAATGAATACGAGGAGCACATCCGTGACCGCCACTGCCGCGCGGGCGTTTGCGCAGGGCTCGTGCGGGCGCCGTGCCTGAGCGCCTGCCCCGTGGGCGTGAACGTGCCCGGTTTCGTCTCGCTTGTCGGCGAGAAGCGGTACGCCGAGGCGCTGCGGCTGCACCGCGAGCGCAACCCCTTCGCGTCGGTCTGCGCGCGCGTCTGCTTCCACACGTGCGAGGACAAGTGCCGTCGCGCGTCGCTCGACGAGCCGGTCTCGATCCGCGGCGTCAAGCGGTTCATGGTGGATCAGGAGGTCACCGTGCAGGTGCCGGAAGTGCGCGAGAACGCCGCCAACGCGAAACGCAAAGTCGCGATCATCGGAGCGGGCCCTGCGGGGCTCTCCTGCGCGTATTTTCTTGCGCGTCTGGGGTATCAGCCCGACGTGTTCGAGGCCGAGCCCCGGCCTGGCGGCATGCTGGTGCAGGCGATTCCCGCCTACCGGTTGCCGCGCGAGGAGCTGGCGCGCGAGGTGCGCATGATCGAGCACTTGGGCGTGACGGTTGAGACCGGCTGCGCGCTGGGGCGCGATTTCACGCTAACGTCGCTTCGCGAGAAGGGCTATGAGTCGGTTTTCTTGGCGGTCGGCGCCCCTCTGGGCGTGGCGCTCGATGTGCCGGGCGCAAACGCGCACGGCGTCACGGAGGCGATGTCGTTCCTTCGGCAGTACAACATCCGCGGCTCGGTGCCGGTCGGCAAGCATGTGGCGGTGATCGGCGGCGGCAACGCCGCGATCGACGCCGCGCGCACGGCGATCCGGCTGGGCGCGCAGAGCGTGACGGTGCTCTACCGCCGCACGCGCGAAGAGATGCCTGCCTACGCCGAGGAAATCGAGGAGGCGTTGCAGGAAGGCGTGACGCTGCGCACGCTGGTTCATCCCGAGTCGTTCGAGGTGGAGGGAGGCCGCGTGACGGGCATCAAGTGCCGCGCCATGAAGCTGGGCGAGTTCGACCGTTCGGGCCGCCGCAGGCCGGAAGGCGCCGAGGACGCCGCCTGCGAGGTGTTGCCGGCCGACCAGGTGATCGTCGCGATCGGGCAGGCGCTGGACGAGAAAGCGCTGGCCGGCGCGGTGGAAGTGGAGCGCACGTCGCGCGGCTGGGTCAAAGCCGATCCGCGCACGGGCGCCACGTCCGCGCCGTGGCTGTTTGCGGGCGGCGACGTCGTAGCGGGGCCATCGTCGGTGGCTGACGCCATCGCGGCGGGCGAGCGGACGGCCGTCGCGATCGACGCGATGCTGACCGGGGCGGAACACGCTTTCTGGCGCGGGTACAGCGATCCGGGGGTCGCGTTCGACACGAGCGCCGATCCGGTCGCCTATTCGCGCGAAAAACTTCCTGCCATGCCGCTGGAGAGGCGGCGCCAGAACTTCGCCGAAGTCGAGCAGCCGTGGAACGAAAGCACGGCCGTGCGCCAGGCCAAACGCTGCCTGCGCTGCGATTATGGCAAACAACCCTGCGATTGCGGTCAAGCTTAACCGGAGAAACGCTCATGCTGAACGTTACTATAAACACAAAGAAAATTCAGGTTCCTGAAGGCTCGACGATTCTTCAGGCTGCGAGGCAGATGGGTGTTTCCGTGCCCACGCTCTGCAACATGGAGAAGCGCGAGGCGATCGGCGCCTGCCGTGTCTGTCTGGTCGAAGTCGAAGGCGCGCGCACGCTGGCGGCCGCCTGCTCCACGCCGGTCACCGAGAACATGGTGGTGCGCACGAACAGCACGCTGGCGCGCGCCGCGCGGCGGCAGGTGGTGGAGATGCTGCTCTCGGAGCATGACGGCAACTGCCCGACGTGCGGCCGCAGCACCGACTGCGAGCTGCGGGCGCTGGCCGAGGAGATGGGCGTGAGCCACCTGCCCTTCGAGGGCATCAAGGCCAAGGCGCACATCGACTCGTCGACTCCCGCGCTGGTGCGCGACAACGCCAAGTGTATCAAGTGCCGCCGGTGCGTCACCGTCTGCGGCGAGGTGCAGGGCGTGGGCGCGCTTTTCCCGCAGGGCCGCGGTTTCCAGACCGTGATCGGGCCGGCTTTCACGCGCGACCTCGAAGGCGTGGCCTGCGTGCAGTGCGGCCAGTGCGCGGCCGTCTGCCCGGTGGGGGCCATTGTTGAAAAGAGCCAGATCGCGGAGGTCTGGAAGGCGCTCGACAATCCGAAGCTCCATGTGGTCGTTCAGACCGCGCCGGCCATCCGCGCCGCGCTGGGCGAGGCGTTCGGCTATGAGCCGGGGACGCGCGTCACAGGCCAGATGGTGGCCGCGCTTCGGCGCCTCGGCTTTGACGGCGTTTTCGACACCAACTTTACGGCCGACCTCACCATCATGGAAGAGGGCACGGAGCTGCTCACCCGCCTGAAGAAGGCGCTGGTGGACAAGGAGCCCGTGGCACTGCCGATGTTCACGAGCTGTTCGCCGGGGTGGATCAACTTCGCGGAATTTTACTTCCCGCAGTTTCTGCCTAATATCTCGACCTGCAAGTCGCCGCAGCAGATGTTCGGCGCGGTGGCTAAGACCTACTACGCGGACAAGATCGGGCGGAAGCCCGAAGAGGTCGTGGTGGTTTCGGTCATGCCGTGCACGGCCAAGAAGTTCGAGGCGCAGCGGCCGGAAATGGCAACCAACGGCGTGCCCGACGTGGACTACGTGCTCACCACGCGCGAGCTGGCGAAAATGATCAAGGAGGCCGGCATCGACTTCAAGTCCCTGCCGGACGAAGAGATGGACGCGCCGCTGGGGCTCTCCTCGGGCGCGGCGGACATCTTCGCCAATACGGGCGGCGTGATGGAGGCGGCGCTGCGCACGGCGTATGAGATTGTCACCGGGCGCGAGCTGCCTGTGGACAACCTGCACGTTCAGGCGATCTCCGGGCTGGAGGGCATCAAGGAGGCTGCGCTGACTATCACAGGAACCAAGAAGGAGTGGTCCTTCCTCGAAGGGGTTGAGCTTAAGGTCGCGGTGTCGCACGGCTTGGCGAATACGCGCCGTCTGCTGGAGTACATCAGGGCACACGGGGCGACGTACCACTTCGTCGAGGTGATGACCTGCCCCGGCGGGTGCATCGGAGGCGGCGGGCAGCCGCGCTTCACCGACGATTCGGTGCGGCTGAAACGCATCGCCGGCATCTACCGCGAAGACGAGAGCAAGAAGATGCGCAAGTCGCACGAGAATCCGGACGTAAAAAAACTCTACGCGGATTTCTTGGGCAAACCGCTGGGCGCGAAGTCGCACCATCTGTTGCACACGCACTATCACCACAAAGAAAAGTAGGCGTCTTCAGGTAGGGGCGCATCCTCCGAGGCGTCTGCGGACGGTTAGGGGAACCGTCCCTGCCCGGGGTCTCGTCGGGCAGGCCGGATGAGTCTGGCCTGCCCGAAAGGTTGATTCTCGGACGGCACGGAAAATTCTCTTTATGCCAAGGGTATGGTCGGTTTTGAGTCTGTTGCTCTCGGCAATTGGAGTTGCCGCACAGGGGCTCGTGGTGGATGCTGACGTTGCGGTGATCGGCGGCGGCAGCGCCGGTTTCGGTGCGGCGTGGTCTGCGGCGCATCTTGGCAGCACGGTTGTGCTTGTCGAAAAAGAACGCATGCTGGGCGGCGCTTCGACGGTCGGCGGCGTGAATAATTGGGAGCCGGTCATGGGCGCTACCGGCGTTCCTTTCCGCGTCTACCAGCGGCTGGCGCAGATTCCGAAGGCGGCCGGCGTTTACCGCATCGACCGGCACTGCTCGTGGAAGAAGCCGTGGGAGAAGTACACCTTTCCCGGCGGGCTCATCGAGACAGACCCGAGTCTGACGTACGCACAAACGCTTTTGCGCCACGGGCGCGGCATGGACGACGAAGCGTGGTTCCGCCAGTATTGCCACGGCGTGATCTTCGAGCCGGATCAGATGGCGGCCGTGATGCTTGACATGCTCAAGGAGACCGGCCGCTGCCGCGCGTTTCTGAAAACGGCCTTCGTGGACGCCAAGCGGACGATGGGCCACGTGAGCGAGGTAACACTCTCCGACGGCACCGCGGTGCGGGCGAAGGTGTTTGTCGATGCCACCGACGGCGCGCTCTGCGCTCAGCTTGGGTGCGACCTGATGTCGGGTCGCGACCGCAGGGCGGATTTCAACGAGCCGGGTGCTCCGGCCGAGCCGATCATGAAGATGAACGGCGCGACGCTGGTCTACCGCGTTGCGCCGGTCGGCAAGCAAGAGCAAGACCTGGTCGAGCCGCTGCCGGACGGAATCCCGGATAAATGTTGGTGGCAGGCTAGTTTCCCTGTCGCGTTCGTGGGCGTCTATCCGAATGGCGACCGCTTCGTCAATACGCTGCCGACCATGAAAGGCGAGGAGTATCTGGCCCTGGGTCCAGAGAAGGCGTATGCCGAGTGCGTGCGGCGCGTGCGGGCGCACTGGCACTGGTATCAGGCGACCTTCGACGAATTCCGCCGGTTCAAGCTGAAGATGATCTTTCCCATGATCGGCTTGCGGGAGACGCGGCGCGTGCGCGGAGAATACGTGTTGAATCAGAACGATCTGGTCGAAGGGCTCTCAAAGCAGAAGCATAACGATATCATCGCCATTGCGGATCATCCCATGGACAACCATGGCGGCGGCGGTCCGGGCGGCGAACTGCACGAAGCCTACGGCATCCCATATCGCTGCCTGCTGCCGCTCAAGACTGAGAACGTGCTGATCGCGGGCCGCGCTGCGAGCTTCAGTTCGATCGCGGCTTCGAGCTGCCGCCTTTCGCGCACCATGATGCAGCTCGGCGAGGCGGCGGGTGTGGCGGCGCATCTGGCGTGCGAGCGGAACGTGGCGCTGCGTCAGGTGCGGGCGGACGAGATCCGGCGTGTCATGCACGACCGGATCGACCAGAGCCCGTGAGAAGGGAAGCGAAACCCGAGAGAAGCAGCCACGCGGCGAACAGTCAAAATAAGACCACCCGAAAAAAACGAACACCGGTTTTCGAAGATATGTTATATTAGACATCTAATATGAATTGGTCATTGCTCAGGCAGGCATTTGGCAGAATTGATCATGCTGAGAATCGTGTTTGTTTCTCGGCCTGTCAGATATTCACGGCGACAGTGATAGGAGGTTGTGATGAATAAAAGTACAGTTCAAACGATGCGTTTTGCGTTCGGCCTCATGCTGCTGGCTGCGGCGGGGTTTGTTGCGGATCAGGCACTGGCGACGACCTACTACTGGAACGGCTCGGCCAGCACGAATTGGTCAACCGCGGCGAACTGGAACGTGGGAAACATCGCGCCCACCGGCGGTTTGAGCGACGTCGTCCTCATCGTCACCAACAGGACCAACAACACGCTCTACTATACGGCCGCGAACGGGAACACGGTTTATACCAACACGGCCCGGCCTCTGCGCATCGGCGACGGTTCCTACGGTTCGTTCGCCATCACGGGCGGGAGCCTGGAGACGCGCGGCGGCAACAACGGCGACTTTGTGGGCAACGGGGCGGCCGCCGGAGGCGGCGCGCTGCTGATCGACGGAGGCACCTATATCAGTACCAACCAAACCTTAGATTTTGGCGTGTATACTCCGGCGACCGCGACGCTGACGGTGAACAGCGGTTTGGCCAGGTTGGCGACCGTGAGCTGCGGAGCCGTCCTTGGCACGATCAATCTGAACGGCGGCACGCTGTCGTTAAGCGCGCTGTCCTATTCGGCTGGCTCCACCACGGTCAATCTCAACGGCGGCACCTTGCAGGAGTGGAAGAGCGTAGCCACTTGGCTGAACAACAACAATACGGGCCTGATCTATAAGGTGAATGGCAGCGTCACTCTGGATACGCAAGCGTTCAACGTTCCCATCGCAGGCTCACTGAACGGAACGGGATCGGTGACCAAGATTGGCTCGGGTGCGCTTTCGCTCCAGAACTCCAACTCGCTGGCGGCCGTGACGCTCAACGAGGGAACGTTGTGCGTCAACCATGCGGGCGCGCTCGGGCCGGGGCCGCTCAACATCAACGGGGGCAAGATCGACAACACCAGCGCCGCGGCGGTTACCAACGCGCAGAACGGCCCGATCAACATCTACAGCAACTTCAACTTCGTCGGCACCAAGGATCTGAACCTCGGCACGGGCGCGGTGACTCTGTGTCGCAGCCTTGTGGCTGTCTCTTATACACATCTCCGAGCCCACGAGACAGGCAGAAATCT
>CAYSXF010000075.1:6794-10324 GCA_964434815.1 uncultured Lentisphaeraceae bacterium | reverse complement strand
TGATGAACTCCTTGGCGCGCATCAGGCCGAAGCGCGGGCGGATCTCGTCGCGGAATTTGGTCTGGATCTGGTAGACGGTGCAGGGGAGCTGGCGGTAGGAGCTGATTTCGCCGGCGACCAGTTGGGTGACGACCTCCTCGTGGGTCGGTCCGAGGGCCATGAGGCGTTCGGCGCGGTCCTTGAGCCGGAACATGCCGGGGCCCATGGTGGCGAGGCGGCCGGAGCGTTCCCAGAGTTCGGCGGGCTGGAGCGCGGGCATCAGGATCTCCTGCGCGCCGGCGCGGTTCATCTCCTCGCGGACGATCTGAGAGACTTTCTGGAGTGCGCGCAAACCCAACGGCATAAAGGAGTAAAGGCCTCCTGAAAGTTTGCGGATCAGGCCCGCCCGGACCATGAGTTTGTGGCTATCAATCTCCGCTTCTTGGGGGTCATCTCGGAGTGTGGCAATCAACGTACGCGACCAGCGCATAAACAGGGTTCCTTCCTAAACTACGATGGGATAAACAATTGTGATCTATTTCACCGGAAAACGGGGCGATTCGCAAGCTAAAAAAGGTTCCATAAAAACCCTTGCCACAAACGGCAATAAAAGCGAAAATACAGAAATGCCAAAAAAGGCGCAGAGGAGCGGTTATGCTTTCTTCGAAAAAAACAGGATTTACATTAGTTGAGTTGTTAGTGGTGATGTCGATTATCGGTATTCTTGCCGCAGCCTTGACGACGCAGATAACGAAAGCGCGTGACACGTCGCGCGCTGTGCGGTGCAAAGCGAATTTGAGAAATTTGGCTCAGGCGGCGATAAACTACGGAGTCGATACCAGTATCTTGCCTTGGGCCGGCTCGCACGAATGGGTGTATTCAGGTCGGAGCGGCAATAGTTATAAAACGAGTGTCGGTTTGCGCAGGGGGTGGGTGGACTGGACAAAGAGTGACGGGAGTCAAGAGCATTGGCCAAAGGATGATTACAAGGGCGGGCCTTCCTTTTCTGGCAAGGGCAATTTAATTACGGCATGTGCGGGGGACCAGGGTTATATGTCCGTGACAAACGGCACGCTCTGGACTTATATGGGAAAAGATTTGTCGGCCTACATTTGCGATGCTCATGTGACCCAGTATAGAAGCAAAATGGCATCAAAGAAAGATCCTATTTATCGATCCTATTTCATGAATGGCTACTTCGGATATAATAAAGACTACAAGCCTGTCACCTTGCATCGCGACATATATTTGAATAGTCTTTCCTCAAGTGGAAGTGCCTCCAGCCTTTTGATGTTCGCAGAACTTCCCATCACACAGGACGGGGTAGACGCGAAAGCGGCCGTGGATGGCGTCCTCGAGTCCGTCATTGTCGGCTACAACGATGGCAGGGACACGCCGGCTACGCCAGCCCGCGAAATACTTGGGTTCAACCATCTTGTTGGAAAACAAAAGGTGGCACATTTGGCGTATGCGGACGGGCACGTCGACGCGATCAGCGTTGGCGTCGCGGGGTTGAAAGCAGACCAGTTGAAAGGTCTGGCTTATTTTCTCTGTAATGGTAACGACGTGCCCAAAGACTCGGCTAAATGGCTGATTCCGTGATGATGTAGGTTGTTGGCACTGAAAATGATTATTTGACGGACCAAAAGAATTTGGAGTGGCAAGAATGAAAAGGACGACCCGACTGGGTATTTTTGCAGGTGTGTTATTGGCGCATTTCGGTTTGTTCGCCTCGCCTGCGGTTACGAATCTGCCTGAGAACAGGATTATCCTGTTCGACGACTATGTGTTGACCAACAACGTGCCCCCCACGTGGGTGCACGATGGGCCGGTGCCGAGCGGTTTTGCCAACACCCCGCCCAAGGCGCTGTTGGCCGGAACGAACCACTATCACCGGACCGGTTGGATCTTTCGGTTCTGCCGGACAGGGTGCTCGGGATACATGTCGAACGCCCGGATCATTCCGCCGAAAAGCCCGTCGTCGTTGCCCCCAACGCCCAATATCGCCACCAATCTGGCGGCGAATTTGCAGAATGACCTGAATGCGATGATCGAGTCGCCGGTTTTTACGAACGGTATCGGTACGGTCTACTTCGATGCGATCAATGGTAATCCGGCCTATTCGACTCAGATTTCGATGGACATCGCGACAAACATGACCAATAGCGTGGGCACGGTCATCGGCACGGTCAACCCTCCTTCGACGAACGGTTATTACTACGTCTGGGTGACCCAGACCAATTTGATTTTGAATGCGGCCACATCGAACGACTTCACCCGGTACAGCGGGTTGCTGAATTACCGGCAGTCGGTCAAGCTGAGAATCCGCCGCACAGGAACGGTCTATCCGCTCATCGGGTCATTAGACGACGCCTTCACCGTGATCGACAACATCCGCATTTCCCAGCCTCCTGCGGATGTGACGGTCTCCGGCACTACGGCGATCGATCTGGGCGGCAACCGCAGCATCCGCTGTTTCGTGAGCAACGTGGACACGAATGTGCCAGCGGCTCCGAGGACGGTCACCGGTTATTATCGGTGGCTCAACCTGCTACCGCCGGACAATGTTTGGACCAATGTGCCCATGTCCCTTACTGACGTGGGCGACGGGAGCGGGAATAACGAGCGCTACGAGGCTGCGTTGCCGTTCCAACCGCTGGGTACCAACTTGGAGTACTACGTCGTCTGCAGTTTCGACGGCTACTGGTATCAGTCGCCGGACTACACCGGTTTGGGGTATACGAATTACGTGTCCGAACTGCGCTCGCCGTTCACGACGGCGCATCAAACCAACTTGTTTGCGAGAGTGGGCGTTTACACGCTCACCGTGACGAACGGCACCGGCACAGGGTCTTCGTACACGAACGGACAGCAAGTCGCGGTGACGGCGTACAATATGACCGGGCAGGCCTTTTTCCAGTGGACGGGCGACACGCAGTATGTGGCGAGCGTCACCTCCCCGAGCACCACGGTGACGATGCCTTCGAACAGCGTTTCTATTACCGCGACCTACACGAATCTCTACTACGCGCTCACCGTGACCAGCGGCAGCGGCGGCGGGTCGTATACGAACGGGCAGGCCGTGCTGGTGACAGCGTCCAACCTGGCCGGCAAGGTCTTTGACCGGTGGACGGGTGCCACGGCGTATGTGACGCCCGTCACCTCTGCGGTCGCCACGGTGACGATGCCGGCGAGCAACATCACCATTACCGCGACCTATATCGACATTCACACGCTGACCGTCAACAGCGGCACCGGCGGCGGGTCGTCGTATACGAACGGGCAGCTTGTGTCAGTGACAGCGTCCAACCTGAGCGGCAAGGTCTTTGACCGGTGGACGGGTGCCACGGCGTATGTGGCGAGCGTCACCTCTCCGAACACCACGGTGACGATGCCGGCGTTCGACATTGCGATCACCGCGACCTATATTGACATTCACACGCTGACCGTCAACAGCGGCACCGGCGGCGGGTCGTCGTACACGAACGGGCAGCTCGTGTCAGTGACAGCGTCCAACCTGAGCGGCAAGGTCTTTGACCGGTGGACGGGTG
>CAYSXF010000075.1:0-6694 GCA_964434815.1 uncultured Lentisphaeraceae bacterium | reverse complement strand
CGAACACCACGGTGACGATGCCGGCGTTCGACATTGCGATCACCGCGACCTATATCGACCTTTACACGCTCACCGTGACTAACGGGACCGGCAGCGGGTCTTCGTACACGAACGGGCAGCAGGTTGCGATCACGGCGAATGCGCCTTTAACCGGAATGGCTTTCGCCCGGTGGACGGGAGCGACGCAGTACGTGGCGAGCGTCACCTCGTCGAGTACTACGGTGGCGATGCCGGCTGCCAACATTGGTCTGACCGCGACTTACAGCAACCTCCTTTACACGCTCACCGTGACCAGCGGCAGCGGCAGCGGTTCGTACACGAACGGGCAGCAAGTTGCGGTCGCGGCGACTGTGCGGTCTGACAGAACCTTTGTCCAGTGGACGGGTGACATCGCGTATGTGGCGAGCGTCACGTCCTCTTCCACCACGGTGACGATGCCGACCGCTGCTGTTAATATTACCGCGATGTACACCATGACGACGTCGCTGTTGACCGAGAACCGTATTTTGCAGTTCAACGATTACGTGTTGACGACCAACACGCCGACCCCCACCTGGGTGCATGAGGGACTGGCTCCGGCCGGCTTTGCTAGCACCACTAAGGCTTTGTTGGCAGGGACGAACCATTATCACAGGACTGGATGGGTCTTGAGGTTCTGCCGGACAGGGTGTTCCGGCTATATGTCGAATGCCCGGATCATTCCGCCGAAAAGCCCAGCAGCAGTGCCGGCAGCTCCCTATATCTCCGACAATATGGCGGCGAACATGCAGAACGATCTGAACGCGCTGATCGAGTCGCCGGTTTTCACGAACGGTATCGGCACGGTCTACTTCGAGGCGATCAACGGTAATCCATCCTATACGAATCAGATTACGGTAGAAATCGCGACAGACATGATCAACCCCACGCTCGGAACGGTCATCGCAACGGTCAACCCTCCCTCCACAAACGGGTTGGTATACGACTGGAGACCATTGGACGTCATCAACCTATATGCGGCCACATCGAACGATTTCACCCGGTACAGCAGGCTGCTGAACTACCGCCAGTCGATCAAGCTGAGAATACGCCGCACGGGAACGGTCTACCCGGGCCTAGGGACTTTAGACGACGCCTTCACCGTCATCGACAACATCCGGGTTTCCCTGCCTCCCGCGGACATCGCCATCACCAAGACCGTCAGCCCGTTCGAGCCCGGATACCCGTCTGTCGGGACGAACCTCACGATCCGGTGTTACGTCAGCAACGTGGACACGAACGTGCCGGCCGATTCGCCGCGCTCGCTCAAGGTCATTTACCGCTGGCGCTACCTCAACCAGGTGATCGGCGCATGGCGCACGAACGCCATGGCGTATGTCGCCGGCACGGGCGACGGGGCCGGAAACGGCGAACGGTATGCGGTGGATCTGCCCCCCATCGCGGACGTCGGCGACTTGGAGTACTATTTCGTCGGCGATTTCATGGGATACGTCTATCAGTCTCCTGACTATACGGGCACAGGCCTTCCCGGCGTTCCCGGAGGTTCTCCCGGGGTCTATCCGTACGCGTCTGAGAACCTTGCGCCGCGCACGCTCCGCGGCACTGCCGATGGCGGACAAGAGTTCAGCACGCGGCTGCGCCCGTACACCTCGCGATACGGCGCTCTTTACGCGGAGGCTGACCAGCTTGCTGATCCGGTTCCGATGGCGCTGAGCGGGAACGGGGAGTGGCGGGCGATGGCGCCGCTTGCGGGCACAGGCATCACCAATCTGACGTGGCGCTTCAAAGCCACAGGCGAGTATGTGCCGGGAAGCGAACAGTTCTCGACGGGAGTCACGTATTGGGCGGCGGTGAGCGGTGTCAAAGGCGGGAGCGTGCCGTACGGCGGCTTCTGTGTGGTGACGAATGCTGACGGGCGGCTCAGCGTCGGCGTGGATGCGGGCAACTACGCCATGCTGACCCTCAACACCGAGTCGCTGCAGTACCTGGCAAACCGGGCGGAGTATCAGAATTTCAACCGTTGGCCCGCTCCGGCGAATTTCTTCTCCGAGAGCAACGGGCAGGATCCCAAAAAGAGCGTCCTGAGCACGTTCGACACGTGGCCCACAAACGCCTACCCTCCGTCGTTGGATTCTAAGGGTCAGGGAACCGCCTTCGAGCCGATCATCGGTTTTCCCGTCACGACCAACACCTATTCGCGCGTTCCTTTCACCACGCCGCTGCAGTGGGTGGCGGGCAGTGCCGCCTATGTGTCGGAACGGCCGTTCGACATTCAGAATGAGCCCGCGGGATATTCGGGTTTCCGCAATCTGGCGCTGCGGCTTAAGGGGGGCGACGGCGCGCTGGGGCTCGGCTATGTCTACAACTCGGTGGCGACGCTTCCCGACGGTCTGAAAGATTTCAGCTTCAAGTGCCGTCTGGGGCAGGGGTCTCTCCCTACCGACATCGCTTACTTCCGGAACGGGTTCACCAGCTA
The DNA here is from genome assembly GCA_964434815.1 of uncultured Lentisphaeraceae bacterium. Lineage (GTDB taxonomy): Bacteria > Verrucomicrobiota > Kiritimatiellia > RFP12 > UBA1067 > CAYSXF01. The sequence continues at coordinate 4,239 of CAYSXF010000075.1, read as the reverse complement.
TAATTATGCTTTTTGGGCTAACGCGAGCATTTTGGCCAACAGCAGGTCGCCGGAGACGCCGTCGCTGTCGGTCATCGGCTATTATCAGGACGCCGACCATTTCTACGAGTACCGGGTCACTCAGATCAAGGACACGCGTGACAGGGAGACAGGGTTTAATGATCAAGCCTCCCAACACGCGTTGTACAAGTGGGTCAACGGCGTGGCGACCCTGCTTGCGAGCACCAATGTCGCATCCATAACGCTCTATAGCACCCAGCCGTTGACCATGCGGTTCTACAATACGGATGCCACCCACACCCTGATCAAGTGCAAGTACAATGCCACGGACTATATTAGCGTTACGGATGGCACCGCCCCGGTTATTCAGTCCGGCTCGTTCGGCGTGCTGTCGGCCGAGTGCCAGTCCGGATTTTCAGAAATCTATTATCGGCCGACCGATTCGGCTGCAAACCTGATCGGGTCGCAGACGGCTGCGCTAACCGATGCCGGTACCGACACTGCGACTTTCAACGCCCAGGCGCTCAATTGGTACGTGCCGGCTGGCCGCTTCGTGATCAATGGCGGGGTGTCGCCCAAAGGCGTCTACTCGGTGATCCCGAGCCAGCAGCTCGGTGTCTATGTGCAGCCCACGACCTATAGCCAGAACAACAACACGGAGCCGTCCGCGCCCGGAGGTTCGGGGTGGCAGTTGTTAACGAAGGTGACGGTGACGAATTTCACCTACCAGACGGTGACCATCCCCTTCAACTCCTGGCAGTCGCAGTATGTGATGCTGCAGGTGATCGGGGGTGCGGCGGATGTGGCGGTGGACGAGATGAAGGTCTCCTCCTGGCACGGCACGAAGAGCGGGAACGGCGATGTCGACCAGTACGATTGGCTTGCGACGGAAGCCTGGGTGGTTTCGAACGCCACGGCGTCGGCGAACGCGGTGCAGCTCGATTTCACGCGGGCGAATCCCGCGGTGGATCAGATGATCCGCGCGCCGCTGCTCGACACGGGGCTGGGTTTGATGGAGTTCGACTATCGCGTCCTGCGCGCCCCGGTGAAGATGACGGTGCAGTACGCGCTCAGGCGCGATAACACGGTGTGGACGGATGTTCAGTCGTTCATGGTCTCCAACGTTGTGGGGTGGACGCACGCGTCCGCCTATTTGGGCTCGTCAACGCCCGGCTATTTCCGGTTGCTCAATGACGAGCGCACGGCCGGTTATAGCAACGCGGTCATCGAAATCGACAATGTGACCGTTTGGGATGAGCCGAGTGTTACGAATAACTCGTGGCGCGCGTACAACGCGAAGATCACCCAAACCGACACAAACAGGGTGATGTTGGACGCGTCGGAAGCCTGTTTCCTGAACAACAGCCAGACGGCGGAGGCCTCGCCGTCGCCCCTAAACGTATTCCAGCCGTACCTGATGTCGCCGATATTGCCTAAGGGCTTAGGAAAGCTGTCTTTCTATGCGCGGGCCTACACGAACACGCAGGCAGGCACGCTCTACATCTATGCCACCACCAATGGTTGGAATGCGCCGGAGAACCTGTGGTTCGAGATCTCGCGCGTGGACAATATCACGAACACCCTCTATCAGTTGTACACTTGCGTGCCGGTTGACGGACGGGCTTATAACGCTGTGAAACTGGGGAAGAAAACCACCGATGGCACGGGCCGTGTCTGCTTGGACGAGGTGGTTGTCTCCGAACCGGTCTTTCCCGGCTTCGACATTATCAACGTGCGGCTGCTGGTGCGGAACGCGGACGGCTCCTACGGTGATCGTAACCAGCCGCTGGATGGCGAGGACACCGACGTGGAAGCTCGGATGGGCAACGTTCACTTGTCGCCTTCGAACATTGTGATGTACGTCAGCTACTATGTTGGGACCAATGCGTGGGGCATCGGCAACTGGCCCGCGGGCCAGACGGTCACGCGGCGCATGCATCCGGTCACCGGAGATCCGACGCTTTACCGGACGCGTCCTGACAACGGTGGAATTGCCGGGTTGCCCGATTCTCAAATCGGCGGCATTCTCGGGCAGGACCATGACCAAGTGATTCAGTATTATGTCTGGGCGACCTATGTCGGCGGCATTCCGTTAACCGTGCAGCAGACTACGTTCGACAATCCTTCCTGGTATTTCCCTGTGGATCTGAATGCGACTTTTGCCAGCCAGGGGTGGTCTCCTTACTTCTTCGTGTACGTCGTGCCGGTTGGGGCGGTCTGGATCAACGAGATTAATGCTACCGATTACGTGGCCGTGAACGGTGTGCAACAATTGGGCATCTGGGACAATCAGTACATTGAGATCGCAGTGCCGGCTTGGCTCGACCTCACGGGGTGGAGCGTGGACCTCGTGACGTCGACGGGAACCCGCACGATCACGATCCCCTCCGGACTGCCGGAGCAGACGGCTGTCACCAACGGTTACGCGTTCTTTGTGATCGGGGATGCGGCGCCGCCATCGATACCCGGTACGCCGGCGTTGCCGAAGAAGGACTACGGGTATCCCGGTCTGTCGTCGGACATCCCTCGCATCATGCCGGGCGGATTGCGGCTGAAGCGTCCGCTGGGCATGTACGAGCAAGCCATCGCCTATGACTGGAATCCGACATTCGGAGGAGCTTTCTCGGGCGAGTTGTGGGCTGAGGCCGATCCGGAGAAACGGTTTGTTTACGTGGGAATCGAGAACAACGGCGGTTCGTTGGCACGCGTCGGTTTGTACGACAGCACCAGCACATGGGTGTTTCCGCAGACATGGACGCCAGGCGCGCCGAACATCGGCCAGATGTTGCCGTCAAACGGCACGTATGTTCCCGGCGTTTCGAACGTGGTCGTCACGTCGCTGATGAATCTCGATAAAGGCACGCAGAACGGAAAGCGCAGCATGTACTACGCCCTGAAGATGAAGAAGGGGACGGGAACAAACATCGTTTATCAAATCGATGACTGGTATCGTCTGTCTTCTCTGACCTCGAATCAGGTCGAACAGTTGCCATTAGGAAGTGCGTTGCGTTCGTACAACCTGGTGCTGCCCAACCTGCAAGGGAATGTGGACATCAGCGCCGACATAAGCCTGCGGTCGGATCTCGCGGATTATTCGAACAATTCTTCCGTGTTGAACTGGATCCTCGGTTTTCAGGATGGCGCGCTGATCCCGATGTATTACAACAACCGGCTTCTGTCGATGACGGAGCAGTACTGGCTCGATGCGAATCCGACGGTGTCGAACACCTTCGAGTGCGCGATCACCAAGTTCGTGCTCGATCCGGGGACGAACTTCCATCTGACGGTCAAGATGGCGTTGAACGGAGTTAAGAAGACGTCGCTTCAGGGCTCGGCGGTGTTGAAACTGCAGTCGAAAAGCCGGATCACCGACCAAGAGTGGCAACTGTTGGCGCAGTACTCTCTAAGCAGCGCGTCGTTTGATGCAAACAACTTGTGCAGGGTTTTTGTGCAAGACCCCTTCGCCTTCATTTTGCAAGGTGTGGATCCCGGAAACCTGTTCTTCAGATGGGTCATCGAGCTGCCTGACCCGCGCGTGAGTGTTCAGGGTTTGGTCAATGACCTTACGCCGTAGTGAACGCACAGACGATCTCTCGCGAGAGGGGTCGTCTGTATTCATTTCAGGACAGATGCCCGCGTGCAGGCCGCACGCTAATGCAGGTGCGTAAGCCTGAACAGGCGGACCAGAGCGCCCAGCACAAAAAGTCCCAGCACGAGGAGAAGCGCATGCCGCTCGCCCGGCGTCAGGCGCGTGCCGAAATGCCGCCATCCAGTCTTCTGAAAGGGCGGTTTGCGGGTGTCTTGTTTCTTTCGCATGGTTGGAACAGCTCTTTAAAAGAGTAGCGCTTTTTCCGCTTGCCCCGCAACTGGATTGTGACGTCAAAACAGCAGGCGGTAAGGCACCATGTCTGACGAGGTGAAGCCATGGCGTTGGTAAAAACGCCGCGCTTCCGCGTTGATGCGGTCCGTCAGCAACGTGACGCGGTGGCAGCCGCTTTGACTGGCGAAGCGGACGGCGTGTTCCAGCAGCGCGGAGCCGAGCCCGCCGTTGCGGTAGGCGGGCCTGACGACCAGATCTTCTAATATCAGCACGTCACCCCCGCAAGCCGTGCTGACGAGAGCCTGTACGCTGACCATGCCTGCCACCGTGTCGCCATCACGTATGACAAAAACGCGGCCGCGCTGGGGATTGCCCCTGTCTCTTATACACATCTGACGCTGCCGACGAATAGAGAGGTG
>CAYSXF010000074.1:0-10370 GCA_964434815.1 uncultured Lentisphaeraceae bacterium | reverse complement strand
AGTTCAGGCCCGCCCCAGGCACTCGCCGTGCGAAAGGATGGGCAATGGCCATCCAGGCGCGTTTTTCGAAGCTCGCACGTCGACGTAGGTACGTACACACTCGCCTTCGTTCAGATCCGGCGGAACCTTGAGCGGAAGGATGTTACCCGATCGAACATGGGGAGTCCACTTCACGGTACGAGCCTTCCTATCTTGCAGAAGCGAGAATTCGGGCTGGACGGAATTCCCGCGGGCCTCATTCTCCGACATCGTCAGTACAGCATTCTCTCCCATGAACTGCTCGAAGGAACCTCCGAGGCTAACCGTGTTCAGGACCTGCACATAGGCCCTGACGGGCTCCCCGTCTGCGTTGACAAAGGTGAAGAGAGCCATTTGCGCGTCTTCGTTCTCCCGCCCGTAACAGTCGTTACCACCGACGGCGGAGACCGAGACCGGCTCCGCCCGCCAGAACCAGCGCAACAGGTCGATCTTCTGCCCCGCCAATGAAGCTACCGGTCCCTCGCTGTATCGCCTGAACCACTCCCAGTTCAAGAACTGTTCCATACTCGCGTAGCCATTCGCCTCCAGCACCCGTGTGGAAATCGATAACCGCTGAGGTACCGCGTAGAACGGCGACATTGATCGATGCCATTGCGCATAGGCGTGCGTAACTCGCCCGAGAGCTTTGACCTTCTGCCCCACGGTCTCAAACGCGTGAACATACCGCGGATTGGATCGCCGCTGATGGCCACCCTGTACGAGAAGCTTGGTCTCGCGTGCGAAGCGCACCAGGTCGCGGGCCTTCCCGACACTGTCAGCCAGTTCTCCCTCGCAGTAAACGTGCTTTCCCGCGCGAAGACCGGCTGTGACGTGATTCGCGTGTTGCCAGTCGGGCGTGGCCACGATCACGGCGTCCACTGCGTCGCTCTCGGCAACCAGCAGATTGTCCAGCGTCTCATATGCGCGCAGCGGCAGCCGCAGCGCCCGCATGCGGTTTAGCGCCTGTTCGCGTCGCCACGGCCAGATGTCCGCCACCGCGGCAATACGCACGCCCGGAATATGCGTCAGCGCGCACAGAAGTTCCTCACCCCGCTGTCCGTACCCCACGAGCGCGACTGACACGCTGTGTTCGATCTTCTCCTCGCGCGCCAATGTTCTGAAGACCGGAAGTGCGACAGAAGCGATTGCTGCCTCCTTTGCCATAACTCACCCCCTCTATGGGTCCTGTGGCACGGGCATCGTGCCCGTTTTCCCTTCCATAGGCGAGAAGCCCCTGCCACAGGAAATTACGTCTTACCTGCCGTACACTTCTATTTCCGTGTAGTGGTTCATCTCGTTCGAGCTGTTGCCGTGGCTGTAGAACCTCACATAGCGACCCCGCATCGCGTTGACCGGAAACGGGCGGCCCTCGTAGGTTTCGATATACTCTTTGTCCGTACCCGCGCCAAGGCTTGACGAATTGTCATGGTCGTTATTGAACACTGTCGTTACACCGTTGCTGAAGCCATCGTCACTTGAAATTTGACAGACCACATCGTAGTAGATGCGAGCCTCTCCGTGATAGTGCCAGACGCTCGCTGCGCTAATCTCCTTCTCGTTACCGAGATCGATCTGGACCCACTGCAAACCGGGGCCGAGCTCGACATATGTGCCAGAGTCGTGCTCCTTGTCGCCATCCGTGATAAAGGCCAGTTCTCCGAGGATCGGCGTCGGATCGCTCGACGTGACCTTACAGCCTTTCGACAGCAGTCGGTCGGCCCCAACCGGAACGTTGAAGGGCGGACGCATCTGGCCGTCCCGGTCCGGCTCCAAATTCGGTGACCGCGTATCTTTCGGCGTGCCCGTGAACTGCGGTTTTGGCAGCGCGATCTTAAGCAAGACCTTATCTTTACCCCGCACCCCTTCGTTATCGCCCGTTTCAGCCTTTGTTGAGGCGTTCCGCTGCTCACCTGACCGGCCGACAGCTTCAGTCATGACACTGTCCGCCGCGACTGTGACCATCCTGCGGGCACCTTGTCCCCTTTCGGACGGCTCCGCCTGCCGTTGACCGGCAGACGCACGCTTGCCCACGTAATAGACCGACACCGCGATCCCCAGCACGGCACCAGTCAGCATCACTTGTTTTAATTTCATCGTTCCCCTCCCTATTCGTTTTCATGTCAATGTTGGAAGTTCAACGTTGTGCGTTAATCGAGCCCTTTTCCCTAAACACCCCCCTTTCCCCCAGAAAATGGGGGTTGTCGCGTCAGATAAAAAAAGGCGGTGGGCAAACACTGCTGTTCACCACACCGCCCGGTAGTCCGGCATACGCGCGAGCCATGTGGCCGCGCCTCAAAAAACCTTACGGCTTGCCGTACACTTCGACCTCAGTGTAGTGGTTCATCTCGTTCGAGGTGTTGCCCTTGCTGTAGAAGCGGACATAGCGGCCCTTGACGCCGTTGATGGCGAAGGGACGGCCCTCGTTGGTCTCGACGTACTCCTTCTCCTTGCCCTCGCCGAGCTTAGAGGTGTTATCGTGGTCGTTGTTGAACACCGTCACCACGCCGTCGATGAAGTCCCGGTCGTTCGAGATCTGGCAGATCACATCGCGATAGACGCGCGCCTCGCCGTGGTAGTGCCACACGCACGCGGCGTAAATCTCGTGCTCCTTGCCCAGATCGACCTGCACCCACTGGGTGCCTGGCCCGAGCTCCACGTACGTCGCGGCGTCGTGCTCTTTGTCGCCGTCCGTGATGAAGGCCAGCTCGCCGATGATCGGCTCCGGGTCGCTCGATGTGACTTTGCAACCCTTCGAGAGCACCTTATCGCAGCCGGCCGGCACTTCGATCGGAGGACGCGGCTTGCCGCCGCGCGCGGGCTCCAGATTCGGCGAGCGGATATCTTTCGGCGTTCCCGTGAACTGCGGTTTCGGCAGATCAATCTTGAGCGTCACTTTCGCAGCATCCTGCGCACCTGCCGCCACGGCAAGTCCGGCCGCAACGGCCGCGAGTATCATTCCATTGAGTTTCATGTGTCTCTCCTTGTCTGGCTTCCCTCGAAGCCGATAACGTTACTAGTTACAGGTCACAGGTCGCACGCCACCCCGGCGGCCACCCAAATCCATCCTCGGTCGCACCCGACTCCTAACTCCTAAATCCTAACTCCTAACTGAACGGAAACGCCCCGCATTTCCGCACCGGGCTGCGCACCTTGTCCATCCACGCGGGCTGTTCCCGCGCCACCAGCGCGCCGCTTCCAGGAATCGCCGCGCAAGCCGCTTCAATCTCTTTCCAATTCATGCCCAAAAACGCCGTCGAGAGCGCGTCCGCCACCGTCGCCGAACCCGCATACGACCACGCCGCCGCATGCCGCGCCGCCGCCACGCCGTGCCGCACGTCCACCACGTGCGCGCCCTTCACCTCGAAGCCAGAACCGCTCAGCGCACCGCTTTTCAGCCGCACCGCGTCGAGCCCCGCGCGCTCGCGCCAATCGCCGCCCACGCCGACGGGCCAGCCTTCCGGCCCGTCGCCCATCGAGCCCCGCGCCACCACCGTGCTCGTGCCGCCGTGCACCAGGAAGCTCTCGAAATCCCAGTCGGCCTCCAGCATCGCGCACGCCACGTCCAGCGCATACCCCTTGGCGATCGCGCCGAAGTCCAGCTCCACCGGCGTCGCCCGTCCCTGCTTGTCCGGCTTGACCGCCACCAGCAGGTTCTGCCGGTCGATGATCAGCCGGTTCATGCCGCACGCCGCCAGCGCGCTCTCGCGCTCCTGCGGCGTGAGGCCGGACCAGCGGTGCTTCACTTCGCGCAGCTTGTCCATCACCGGCCCGACCGTCACGTCGAAGGCACCCTGCGTGGCCGCGCACACCTGCGTGGCGATCAGCAGCAGCTCCAGCGTTTCCGGCGCCATGCGGAACGTCTCGCCCGGTTTGAGGCGGCTGATCATCGCCACCTCGCTCACGTCCAAAAACCGGCTGAGCAGCTCCTCGAGCTTGTCCACCTTCTGAAACACCGTGTGCGCCGCACTCTGCGCGAGCTGGACGTCGTCCGTGACGATCATCAGCTCGAACACCGTGGACATCGCCTGGTGCTCATAACGGTGGACTGCTGGCTTCATGTTTCAAAGGGCGACTGTCGATGGAATCGAACGAGCCGACTCATTCGATTCCATCGATTCATTCGGTTCATTCTTTTCTGCCGCCGCTGATCAGCATCCAGGCCGACACCACGATGAACGTCATCGTGATACAGCGGTGCGCCCACGTCATCACGTGCTGCCAGCCCTCGCCGAACCAGGTCATCATCGGCGCAACAGCCGTGAAGAGCACGCCGACGCCCAGCACCATCACCAGCATCCACAGCACGTTGCGCTTCGGGTTCGCCAGGCGTTTCGCGCCGCGGAACCAGATGAGCCCAACGAGGCAGACTGCGAACAGCCCGCCAGCCACCATGTGGAAGATCAGCACATAGCCGGTCATCAGGTGCAGGAACCAGCCGGCCAAACCCGACAGGCCCAGATAGACGCTCGCGGCACACAGGCCGAACGCCACCAGCTTGTCGGTCATGACCATCAGCTTCTCATTCGGCTTGCCGTACGGAATCTCGCCCTTGGCCAGCACGTTCGGCATCGCCGCCGCAACGAACGCAATGGCGACCAGCAGGACGAACACGAAGACCACCCACAGGAAGATCTTGAACATCGGGCGCATGAGGAAGGTCGTGCCGAACACCTTGTGGTAGCTGCCGCTGAGCGCCATGAGTTCGCTCTGCGCTTTGACCAGCTTATGCGTCGTCAGCAGCGGCCCGGTGGATTCGACCTTCGCGAAGAAGAACTTCGAGTCTACCGTATGGCAGTCCGCGCATTTAGCGGGCTTCGCGCCGCGCGCCAAACGGGCGGGACGCACGTCGTGGCCCACCGGCCACGAGACCGCCTCGGCAGCCTTCTCGACCTTCGCCGCGAGCTTGCCGTCCGCTCCGAGTTCCCACACTTGGCCGTGAGCCACGTAGACTGCGCCTTTGACTCCCTTTTCGGACAGACGCTTCAGCCCGGCCGCGACCATGTCCTCGGTCAGCGTGCACGCCGTTCCAGCCAAAGCCTTGACGTTGTGCGCCGTATAATCGGAGACCAGCGGAGTGAACGTCCCGTCGCTGTACCAGCCCGCTACCGGCTTCGCCGCCTTGACGGTCGCGTTCGTGGCGATCACCGCGTCGTTCTCGCCGCCGCGGAAGAAGACCTTGCCGTTGATGCTCACCGCACCGAAGCGGCCGCTCGCCAGCTTGCTCGCGTCGAGCGTCTGGAGAAGGTTGCCGAAGATTTTTTCGTTCGCCTGATTTGTGGCTGCCTGCGCCTCGGTCATTTTCTCCGTGTCCGCACCCGGAACATAATTGGGGATCACGCTTGCCGTCTTGCCGTCGGCCAGATGGTACAGCCACTCGATGCCGGCGGAACCGGCGGCTTCGCCGTCAGCCACGGTCCGGCCGTCAGCGTCGGCCTTGAAAAGCGAGCCGTCTACTGCAAGAACCGGAACGCCGGGAATGTTCGGATCAGTCGCCAGCGAGGCGATCAGCGCGCCCACTTGCTCGCGCACGTCCAGCAAGCCTGCGCAGGAGGTTGCGACGTCTTCCGGACGCATCGGCGTCAGTTTCGCCGTGTCTTTCGCATCGCGCACACCCCAGAAAGCAGGCCACATCATGCGGCGCGGCTCGATCTTGCCGTGGTCGTTCCGCACAAATACGGGCTCGAGAATATACGGCTGCGGAGTCGCCCAGCGCGCGCGGCCATACACGCCCATGCGGTTCGCGCGCGACGTGCGCACTTGGGCAATATCGCCGCCTTCGGTCACACCCGAGTGACAGGCCGTACAGGTGAGCTCCTTGAAGTGGCTGGTCGGGATGCCGACGTGCTGAGGCCTCGGCGCGCCAAGGCGTCCGGCCTTCGCGCAGTCGGAGCCCAAGTGGCAGCCCACGCAACTTGCGGTCACGCGGGTGTTGTCTCTCGCGCCCGTCCTGTCGCATTCGTAGCCGCGCGCGATGGCGTGGTTCTCGCCGTTCTTGTGACAGTCCGTGCATTTCAGACCCGCACGCAGATGGACGTCGCCGTCGATATCCTTGTGCGGCATGCCGACCTGCGAAGCGGAATGGCAGTTCAGGCAGTTTTCGTTGCGCGGGTCGCCGACGTCCAAGACCGTGCGGTTCTTGGCGTCGAACAGGCGCTGATCGTAGACCACGTTCGGCGGCACGGCGAAGACGGCGTCGTCCTTATTGAGCCCGCGCAGCACGCCCCAGTAGTCGGCGACGCGCGACCCCATGCCGCGGATCTCGCCTAGGCCCAGCGCACCGGTGGCGGCCCAGCGGAAGTTCTGACGCAGAATCAGGCGCGTCCACTCGCTGTGGTCGTAGGCGTGGCTCTGGCTGTGGCAGGCGAAGCAGTTGATCTCAACCGGCCCCGTCACATCCCAGCGCGCGCGCGGCCCGCCCTCGGCATAAAGGTCTTTCGGGTCGGCGATGTCGCCGCCGGGCAGATGCCGTCCAAAGGCGTTCACCCACTCCCAGTCCGTCATGCCGATCTGCTGCGGCTTGTAGGTGCCGTTCCACGAGCGCAGGCTCATCGGAATCTGCGAGCCGGAGAGCGGGTCGACCAAGAACCACGGCTCGGCCAAGCGGCCGGCCACCGCGTTGGTGTCGGACATGTTGAAGTGCCAGCCCGAGGCGATCGCGTCGTAGTCGTGGCACTGGCCGCAGGTTTTGCGCGTGCTCATCGGCAATGCGTCTGGCGCGTCCGGCACGATCTTGTCGCCGAACTCGTCGTTCAGCGCGAGGCGATGCACCGGCGTGTTGCGTCCGCCGTCCCAGTGGGAAGGCCCCGCAGCGCTGGCGACACCCGCCGCCAGCACCGTGACTGCTGTCAAAAGTCGTTTCATATGCTAGGTCCTATTCGTCCGATGCGTCCATTCTTAGACTTTGAACTCTTCCGGCTTGAACGTGATCGTCTTGCGTTCAGCCACCGAACGGTTAGCCGCCAACACCGCGACGGCGGACTCGTAAGCCAGGTCGACCGGGCAGTTCAGTTTCTCACCGTGGCGGACCGCGGCGAAAAAGTTCTCGAGGTGCGGCATGTGGGCCGGCTTGAGCAGGTCCACCGGCAGCGGCCAGCCGTCGGCCTCGGCCGTCACACGCACGTCGATCGCCGCGTTGGTGGTCACGGTCGCCTTAACCGGCGACTTCGACTGAAGCACGAGGCCCATCTTAGCGAAGGTGTCCCAGGTCGGCACGCCAGCGCGGACTTCGCGCTGCGCCGCGTTGCCGCGAGCCGCGATCTCGGAGATGGTGAGCGAGCCGTTCTCGCCCATGAACTGCTCGTAGAAGCCGCCGCGGCTGGAGGTCGTCAGCACCTGATAATAGGCGCGGTTGATGAGCCCCTCGTGCGTCTTGAACTCGTAGATCGCCATCACGTTGTCGTTCATCTGGCGGTTGAAATAGTCGTTGCCGCCCACCGCCGTCACCGAGATCGGAGCGCAGTCCCACGCCCAGAAAAACAGGTCGATCTGGTGCGAGCCGAGGTCGACCATCGGGCCGCCGCCGTACTTCGAGAACCAGCGCCAGTTGAGGAACTGCTCCATGTTCTCGTAGCCGTACTTCTGGAGCGTCGCGGTCGGGATGTTCAGGCGGTCGCGCACAGACAGGAACGGCGCCACCGCGCGGTTCCACTGACCGTAGGCGTGCGTCACGCGGCCCAGCATCTTGGACTCGCGGATGACGCGGTTGATCGCGTGCATGTAGCGCGGATTGGAGCGGCGCTGGTGGCCGATCTGCAGCAGCTTGCCCGTCTCGCGCTGGGCCAGAACCATGGTCTTGGCCTTCTCGAGCTGGTTGGACATCTCCTTCTCGCAGTACACATGCTTGCCCGCGCGCAGACAGGCGTTGGTGATCTCGGCGTGCATCCAGTCCGGCGTCGCGACGATCACACAGTCGACGTTCTTATCCTCGGCAGTCAGCATCTCGCGGTAGTCTTCATAGACGTTGACTTCGTGGCCCAGAGACTTCAGGCGGCCCTTCGCCATTTTGCGGCGGTACTCCCAAATGTCGCAAACCGCGTGGAAGCGCACGCCGGGTATCTTCATCGCCGCGTCGGTCAGGATCTCGCCCTCGGCGCCGTAGCCGATGACCGCGACGTTCACCTGGTCGTCCTTGGGGCCGATGGTGCTCGTCTCCTGGCTCAGGATGTTGAAGGTCGGCAGGACCGCTGCGGCCGCCGCTGTCGTCTTGAGGAACTCTCTGCGATTGAACGCCATGTTCATGTTGTTTTTTCCTTAGTACTGTTGAAACTTGAAACATCACATACGCGTGTAACGGGGACCGTCACCGCCCTGCGGGAACGTCCACTGGATATTCAGGTACGGGTCTTTGATCTGACAGGTTTTACAGTGCAGACAGTTGGAGAAATCGGCATGGATGAAGCCTTCCTCCAACCGGTACACCTCCGCCGGGCAGAAACGCTGGCACGGGGCGCCGTACTTCTTGATGCACACATCGCACGTCGCGCGGTCCAAAATCTTCAGGTGGCAGGGCTGATCCTCGTCGTGGATCGTGCCGGACATGAAAACGTCCGTCAGCCGGTCAGGCGAGGTCGGGCTCGCGGCAACGGTCTCCGGCTCGGGCAGCCTGCCCCCCTTAAGCGGCAGCATCGCCTCGTTGTCCGGCTCAATCGGCACCGGCCAGAACGGCAGCGCACCGAACGTCGCCCACGCGCACCCCGCGCTCATCACGCCCAAAATCAAATTCGTGGAGAAGGGCGCGCGCACGTTTTTCACGCGCTTGAGCTGCTTCCAGCCCTCGGTCTGCTTCAGCCTGGCACCGTAAGGGTTAAGAGCCCCCGTCGAAAAATCGTTCGCGCACCAGCACGCGGCCAGCGTCTCGGCCGCCGCGCGGCCCGACTGCGCCGCAATGTGAATGCCCTTGATGCGAAGCGTATCCACCAGACCCGCGCCATCGCCGACAATCAGCACGCCGTCGGCGACGACCTTGGGCACCGAGTAGTAGCCGCCTTCGGGAATCACCTTCGCGCCGTACGCAACCGACTTGCCGCCCCTGATGTGCCCGGCCATGACGGGGTGCGCTTTGAACTGGCGGAACAGCAGGTGCGGATCTTTTTCCGCGTGCGCATAGTCGAGCGCATACGCGAAGCAGATCATCACCTGTGTCGGCGACACATGGTACGCGAACCCGCCGCCATAGGTCGACCAATCGGCGGGATAGCCGAAGGTGTGCGCGATTTCGCCCACGCGCGCCTCATCGGCAGGCACTTCAACAACCTCTTTGATGCCCACCGCGTACGACTGTCCGCGTTTCCCTTGCAGGCCTTTGCGCTCGATCAGTTTATCGGTCAGGACGCCGCAGGCGCCCTCGCCGAGAACAACCACCTTGGCGTGAATCTCCTCGCCCGGCGCGAAGTTCGGCTTCGGCTTGCCGTTGCGGTCCACACCCTTGTCGCCTGTCCGCACGCCGATCACGCGCCCCTTGCTGTCTTCGACCAGCTCGACCGCCGCAAAGCCGGTATAGACTTCGGCTCCCTCTTTCTCGCAGAGCTGCGCGAAGTACTGGGTCACCTTGGTCAGCGACCCCACCGGAAAGCCGTGCGCCCGCATCAGCGGCGGCACCCACGGAATCTGCACCGAGCGCTTCGCGTCGAAAAACATGTGGAACGCTTCTTTGGTAACGTGTGCCTCGACCGGCATCTTGGCGAACTCTTCGTCGGTCAGCAGCCCTTTAAATCCGCTCGGGTCGATCACTGCGCCGGACAGCACGTGGCTGCCCACGTTGCGCCCCTTTTCGAGGATGGTCACGCGCGGCAACGGCTTCTTTCCCTGCGCTTTCAGCGTGCGCAGCAGGGCTAGGGCCGTCGACAGCGAGGCGATACCTGCGCCCACGCACAGGATGTCGGTCTGTATCACCTTTTTCGCCGTGATCATCTCGCCTTCCCCTCCAGCGCTTCGATCAGCATCGGCAGAATCTCGAAAAGATCGCCCACGATGCCCAGATCAGCGATGCCGAAAATCGGCGCATTCGCATCGGAGTTGACCGCAACGACGGTATCCGAGGCGCGCATGCCCTCGAGGTGCTGGATCGCTCCGGAAATGCCGAACGCGAGGTAGATCTTCGGGCACACGGTCTTGCCGGTCTGTCCGACCTGATGGGCGGCCGAAATCCAGCCCGAATCGACGCAGGCGCGCGACACGCCGACCACGCCGCCGAGAAGGTCCGCCAACCGCTTGAGCAGCTCCAGATTCTCAGCCTTTTTAAGCCCGCGGCCGCCGGCCACGATGATCTCCGCCTCCGCGATGTTCACAGTAGAGGCATTGAGATCAGCCTTCACGTCCGGGTGGTGGCTGCCACCAGCTTGAGCGCCTCCATC
>CAYSXF010000073.1:3723-10411 GCA_964434815.1 uncultured Lentisphaeraceae bacterium | reverse complement strand
TTTCATCATCAAGGCCCGCCTGCACTACCTGCGCGACTTGGGCGCCTGCCTCAGCCCGTTCAACGCCTTCTTGCTGCTGCAGGGACTAGAGACCCTCTCCTTCCGCATCACGCGGGCGGTGGAGAGCGCCCAGCGCATCGCGGAGTTTCTCGAGTCGCATCCCAAAGTGGCGTGGGTGAACTACCCAGGTTTGAAGAGCAGCCCCCACTATGCGCTGGCGAAGAAGTATCTGCCCAAGGGCCCCGGCGCCATTCTCACCTTCGGCATCAAGGGCGGCCTGCCTCAAGTCCAAAAGTTCATCGAGAGCCTGAAGCTGTTTTCCTTTCTGGCCAATGTGGGCGACTCCAAGTCGCTGGTGGTACACCCCGCCACCGTGACCCACGGCCAGCTCACGGAAGCGGAACAGCGGCTCGCCGGCGTGAAGCCAGAGCAGATCCGGCTTTCTATCGGCACGGAGTCTCTCGACGACTTGCTGTGGGATCTGGGCCAGGCCTTTGACGAGGTCGCGCGATGAGCGAAGGCGTACACGTGCGGCAGGTCAGGCTTGCCGACCTCGACGCCTGCGCGCATATCGAGGATGTCTGCTACGGAGGCCATGGCGCTACCCGAAATAGAATCGAGCGGCGGATACGGGAGTATCCCGAGGGGTTCTGGGTAGCGGTTTCGGGAAACCGGGTCATCGGTTTCGTCAACAGCGGCTGCGTTGTGCAGGACGACATCGGCGACGAGCGGCTCAAAGACTTGGATGGGCACAACCCGGCAGGAACAAACCGTGTGATCTTCTCGCTCGCCGTTCAGCCCAGTTTCCAAGGCCTGGGCATCTCCCGACTGCTGATGGATCGTTTCATCCGCGAATCGACCAGGTCTGGAAAGGTTTTGATTCTTCTGATTTGCCGAAGAAAGCATGTGCCCCTCTATGAACGGTTTGGGTTTGTCTATCGGCGTCCGGCCCTTGCGTCCTATGGAGGTTTCAAGTGGCATGAAATGGCGCGGCCGCTTTCCTGAGAGAGTGCCGGGGTGCCTCAGCCGCAATCGCTTTCAATCAATGGAATAAATAGAATGACGAACTACCTGTTACTTAAAGCAGCTCTTCTGACCGAAGGAATCCAAGCTGAACCCGAAGCTCTGCGGGACGTCGGAACCCTGTACAAAGAGCAGAACCACGGACTTTTCGGCTGGGACTTCGAGAACCACGTCGAGCTGAAGACCCCCGACGATTTCTTCCTGGAGGACGGAACGGTTGTCCAGTTCCGGCTCAACCGCAAGTCGCCCTATGTGGTCCGCGTGCGCGACGGGAAACTGGCGCTCTTCCGCGGCGAAGAAGCGCTCTGCGCTGTCCGCTGGATCAGACGCCCCGCCTATTACAACCAGAAGACCTCGAAAGGCAACGACATGATCCGCATCGGCCAGATCGGCGGCGCGGACAACCTGTTCTTCTGCTACCAGAACTACTGCTCGCATTTCGCCAAGAATCAGCAGTGCGCGTTCTGCAACCTGGTCTCGACCTCCAAAGTTTACGGCTCTGTCATGAAGAAGAAAGATTTCGAGGAGGTCGGCGAAGTGGCGAAAGCGGCTTGGTCTGAAGGCAACGTGCGGCATGTCAACATCACCGGCGGCTGCTTCAACCACGAAGCCGAAGTCCGGGTCATCACGGACCTGCTCGCCGCCATCCGCGCGCACACCGGTTTTGACCGCGTACCCGGCGTGCTGTTGCCGTCCCCTGCCAAGGGAGACGCGATCCGCAGTTACCGCGACGCCGGCATCACCTCGCTCGGCTACAGCATGGAGATTTGGGACGAGCGGTATTATCAGGCGATTTGCCCTGGAAAAGCGGCCACCACTTCGCACGGCGACTTCGTCGGACTGCTCAGCGAGGCCGTTAAGACCTTCGGTGCCGGCAACGTCTACGCCATGCTGGTCATGGGACTCGAGCCCCGAGAGACTTTTCTCGAGGGCGTCAGAACCATCACCAGCCTCGGCGCCAACGTGCAGCCCTACGTGTGGGCCGCCAACCCGGGCTCAAAGCTGAGCGGCCACCGCGCACCCTTCCCCGAGTGGTTCGAGGAAACGATTCTGGAGGCCGCGCAAATCGTGCGCGCCAGCGGCGTACCCTCCGGCGAGCTGAACAACTGCAACCGGTGCGACGGCAACACCCTGCTACTCGACGCACTGAAATTGACCCAAACAAAAGAATCCGACCATGCACTTTGAAACACGGGCGATTCATAACGGCTAACGCCATGTCCTCATCCATTCCGGCAAAAGTCCATTCTCTGATCTCCGTGGCACAAGTTACCTTGGCCCGACATCAGTCTGCGCTCGATCCCGTCGGGATTGAAGCAAGGCGCGTCCTTGCACTGCTCAACACTCTCCCGCCGCTGTCCGGCTGGTTTCCCAAAAGCACACATCCCGTTACCGCCTTTATCGGTGCAGCCGTCAAAAATGGAGGCGAAGCAACGGCGGCTCTCATGGATGTCATCACGCCGGTGATCCGCTACCTACCCTGGAAAGACAACTATGTGCCTCACACCGACCTGTCTGACCTCGGACAGCGCATGGGGTGGGCCGAGCTCATCGGCCCTGAAGCCCCTTACCGCAACAACGCCGTCTGCCTCGGCCTTACGCTGATCGCGCCGGACACCCACGATCCCGCCCACCATCACCCCGCCAACGAACTCTACTACGTAATCACGGGCACAGCCACTTGGATTCTGGACGGTGTGCCTCACCATTATCCTCCGGGATCGCTCATTCTCCATCCCTCCCAGTCGGTTCACGCCATTCGAACCGGAGCGGAAACAGTGTTGGCACTCTACACAAGGAGCGGGCCCGATATTGCCACCCTTTCCGATTACTCGATTTAGCAAGCGGTCAAAACGGAGAAGACTCATGTCAGTTTCATCGAACCACAGAAAACACAACTGGTACACCTATGCACTACACATCCGTACTAAGTCTGATCGGGAACACCCCGATCATTGAAATCAAAGCCTTTGAAATTGGGCTCTGCCGCCTGTTTCTCAAGCTTGAGTCGCAGAACCCGGGCGGCTCCATCAAGGACCGGATCGGTCTTTCCATGATCGAGGTGGCTGAGAAGGAAGGCCGCATCAAACCCGGCGATACGCTGATTGAAGCGACCGCCGGAAATACCGGGCTTGGGCTGGCCCTTGCCGCTTCCCAGAAAGGCTATCGGCTGATCCTAGTCATCCCCGATAAAATGAGCAGCGAGAAAGTGCTCCATCTGAAGGCGCTCGGCACCGAAATCAGGATGACACGCTCCGACGTCGAAAAGGGACACCCCGAGTACTATCAGGACTATGCGGAGCGCCTTTCCCGGGAAATCCCCGGATCGTTCTTCATCAACCAGTTTGCGAATCCCGCCAACCCGTTGGCGCACGAGACCGGAACCGGTCCTGAAATCTGGAGCCAGATGGATCACCACGTTGACGCGATCTCCGTGGGCGTTGGCTCCAGCGGCACGCTCGCCGGGCTCACCGCTTTCTTCAGGAAGGCGAACCCTTCCCTTGAGTTCATCTTAGCCGATCCGAAAGGCTCTATCCTGGCAGACCATGTGAACACCGGCAAGCACTCGCCGGCCGGCTCATGGCTTGTCGAAGGGATCGGCGAAGATTTCATTCCTGCGATTGCGGATTTTTCCATGGTGAAGAAAGGGTATTCGGTAACGGATAGCGAAAGTTTCGAGACGGCTCGCTCCCTGCTCCGCAAGGAAGGCATTCTGGCTGGGTCGTCCACCGGTGTTCTTGTTCATGCGGCGATTCAATACGCCCGCGAGCAGACTCAACCCAAGAACATCGTCACGTTCGCCTGCGACAGCGGCAACAAGTACCTGTCAAAAATGTTCAACGATTACTGGCTGATTGACCACGGGTTCCTCGATCGAACGGTCAAGACCTGCGCGGCGGATCTGATATCGCGAAGAGAGGAGGATCATGCCGTGGTGTCCATCCGGGAGGACGATTCGCTGCTGACGGCCTATTCAAGGATGCGTCTGTATGAAATCTCGCAACTCCCGGTTTTGCGGGATGGCACCGTGGTCGGAATCCTGGACGAATCGGATGTGTTGGTCTCGGTCACTGACGGCGGCGAACAGAATTTCCATCACAAGGTGGAAGCGTTCATGACGCGAGAACTCGAGACGGTTCTCCCGGAAGCGCCAATTGAAACACTCGTTCCCATCCTCAAGCGTGGCCTGGTGGCGGTCGTTTCCGATGAAAAGCGCTTCTACGGACTGGTGACGCAAATCGATTTCCTAAACTATCTGCGGTTAAAACTGAAAAAATGAGGTCTCTATGAGTGACGGAATCAGGACACGAGCCATACATGCCGGACAACACCCCGACCCGACCACCGGTGCCGTGATGACCCCGATTTACGCGGTCTCCACGTTCGCACAGCAAAGCCCGGGCGTCCACAAGGGCTACGAGTATTCGCGAAGCGCCAATCCCACACGCACCGCCTTGGAGCAATGCCTGGCCTCCTTGGAAAACGGCGCGCGCGGCTATGCCTTCGCATCAGGACTGGCGGCCGAGACCGCCATCCTCGAAGCGCTCCCCAAGGATTCCCATATCATCGCCTCGGACGACCTCTATGGCGGAACGTATCGGCTATTCGAGCGAGTGAAAAAACAATCGTCGGGCCTCGAAGTCACCTACGTGGATCTGAGTCGTCCCGAGTCCATCCACGCGGCGGTGCGTCTCAACACGCGCCTGATCTGGATCGAGACCCCCTCCAATCCCCTGCTGAAGATAATCGATCTCGCGCAAGTTGCGGAAATCGCGAGACAGCACAAACTCCTGTCGGTGTGCGACAACACCTTTGCCACGCCCATCATTCAGCGGCCCTTGGAACACGGTTTCGATCTGGTCGTTCATTCGATCACCAAATATATCAACGGCCATTCTGACGTCGTGGGCGGCGCGATCATCGCCCGCGAAAAGGGAGAACTCGCGGATCGCATCGGCTTCCTACAGAACGCCACCGGCGGTGTGCTTTCGCCGTTCGATTCCTTCTTGGTGCTGCGAGGCATCAAGACGCTTCCGCTGCGCATGCAGGCACACAGTGCGAACGCCCTGGCGGTAGCCACGTTCCTGGCTTCGCACAGCAGCGTGGAACGGGTTCTCTACCCCGGACTCCCCAGCCACCCGCAACACGCTTTGGCAAAGAAACAGATGGCACATTTCGGCGGCATGATCACGTTCTTCATCAAGGGCGATCTGGCAGACGCCCGGCGGTTTCTCGAGCGGTGCCGGCTCTTCACACTGGCCGAGAGCCTCGGCGGCGTGGAAAGCCTGGTCGAGCACCCCGCCATTATGACCCATGCATCCATTCCCCGGGAGGAGAGAGAAAAGATCGGCATCCGGGATACGCTGGTCCGCTTGTCTGTGGGCCTGGAGAACATCGAAGACCTGATTGAGGACTTAGCGGACGCATTGGGATCATGACCCGAGAACCTGATCGCCGATCTCAACCAAGCCTTCTCACATCTCAACTAAACGAAAAACAAGGAATCACCTATGAGCAAACTGACAAGCCGCCATGTGTACACGTCCGAGTCGGTGTCCGAGGGACATCCCGACAAAGTCTGCGACCAGATTTCCGATGCCATCCTCGACGCAACTCTCGTCCGCGACCCGAAGGCACACGTCGCCGTTGAGACGCTGGTCACTTCCAATCTGACAGTCAATGCCGGCGAAATCGCAGCCAAAGGCTGGGAGAGCGTCAACCCCGAGCAAGTCGCGCGTTCCGTCGTCAAAGACATCGGCTACGTCAAACCGAACCTCGGTTATTCGTATGACACGTTCAACTACGTGAACGGCCTGCACGCGCAGTCGTCCGACATCAACCAGGGCGTCTCTCGCGACAAGCCCGAGGACCAGGGCGCGGGCGACCAGGGTATGATGTTCGGTTACGCCACAACCGACACGCCCGAATTCATGCCCGCTCCCATCGTACTCTCGCACCGGCTGCTGGAACGCTTCGCCGCGCTGCGCAAATCCGGCGAGATCGCCTACCTCGAGCCCGATTCGAAAGCCCAAGTCTCCGTGCTCCACGACGGCGGCAAACCCCTTGAGATCAAGACCGTCGTGATCTCGCACCAGACCGGCGACGTCCCGCTCAAGCGCATCCAGCGCGATTTGAAGGCCGTGGCCATCGATGTGCTGCGTCCCTCGGGGCTGCTGACAAACAAGACCGAGTGGCACATCAACCCCACGGGCCGCTTCGTAATCGGCGGGCCTCAGGGCGATTCCGGTGTCACCGGACGGAAAATCATCGTCGACACTTACGGTGGCGTGGGCGCGCACGGCGGTGGCGCCTTCTCGGGCAAGGACCCTTCCAAGGTCGACCGCTCCGCCGCTTACTATGCCCGCTACGCCGCCAAGAACATCGTCGCGGCTGGCCTCGCAGACAAGGCCGAGATCCAAGTCGCCTACGCCATCGGCGTGGCCAAGCCGGTCTCCATTAACGTTTCGACCTTCGGCACGGCGAAAATCGACGAGGAACTCATCGCCGAGATTCTGATCTCCGGCGAGATCTTTGACTTCCGGCCCGCCGCGCTGATCAACGAGCTCGGCCTCACGACGCCGAAGGGCTGGAGCTACCGCGAGACTGCCACCTACGGCCACTTCGGCCGCAGCCAGTTCCCGTGGGAGAAGATCAACCGCATCTC
>CAYSXF010000073.1:0-3713 GCA_964434815.1 uncultured Lentisphaeraceae bacterium | reverse complement strand
CTCTCCGCTCCGCCGCAGGGCTCAAGGGCTGAGATCCCGTGCCTACTGTCCGAATTTCCAGATGCGCACGGTTTTGCCGGACGCATCGAGATAGCGGATCGAAGAGATATCCACCGGTCCCTTAAGCGTGACGGAAGGCCGGCAACCCGGCTCTCAAACTCAAATGTTGTAATTCAGACTGTCGACGCCTTCCGCTTCTTGGTGCCGGATAAGGAGATCCTCTAGTGTAACCCCGTTGAGGAGATCCGTTATCTTGTTTTCCAACTCGACCCATGTTTTGTGGGCCGTCATGAAGACACTGTTTTGATTTTCTTCCACAACCGGTTGACTCGCGACAAAGGTCACGTTCCCCTCGAGTACGTCAACGATATCCCGAATCGTTATCTTTGCGGGTTCTCGCGCCAAAACGAAACCGCCGTGCGACCCCCGCTTGGCATGCAGGATTCCCGCTGCCGTCAGCGGGGTGACGATATGCCACAGATAGGGCTGCGATATCCCTTGCCGTGTGGCAATTTCGCTCAAGGTTACCGGGCCCAGATGCTGGCGCAGCGCCACCTCCAGCAAGAGGCGTAACCCGTAACGCCCTTTCGTCGTGACTTTCATCATGCTCTCCTTCGTTGAATGCGATAAGGCTCCAAGGTGTCCCGCGCCGGACGCGTAACGCGGATCACCTGTTCGGACAGGTTCGACCAACACTTGACCGACACAGCCGCGTCGTCCCCATCCGAATAAGCTGCCGCGACCTCAGCGGCCTGACGGATCTCATCGGCGTGGGCCTCACCCTCCAACAGGACGACAGGGCCAACGCACTCGGTCGCCTCGAAGAGAAGCGCGTTCTCTCCCCCGCGTTTAAGCAGCGCGCCGCTCTCCGCCTCGTCGCGGGCGCAAACGATCTTGCTGGCGCCGAACCGGAAATGCCGCCCGATCTTGAGCAGACTGACATCCCGCATGCCGACCTTATCCCGATGCGCGAAAAGATCGCGAAGCTTGGCCGAGAAGTTCTGATCCGTCAGCAGGCACCCTCCCGCCGGACAGGCGAAACCTGTGATTCCATATTCCTCGGCCAAGGCGAGCTGAGGCTTGCGGCTGCGCCCGTGGAAACCCAGGAGCATCTCACGGTCGATCCACCCTTTCAGTTCCGCTTCGGTCGGCTCCATGTGCTGCGCCGACAGCGGACGCACGATCTTGCCCGCAAGGCCGGACTCTTCCTCGATGACTTCAATGGCGCGGCGATGCTGGCTCATGGGCCGCTGGCCGATCACCTCGCCGGTGAAGAGGAAGGCGGCCCCGATTTCCTCCATATACTCTTTGGCTTTCCTGAACATGAAGATGCGGCAGTCGATGCAGGGGTTCATGCCGACGCCGTATCCGTGTTTCGGATGCCGGACCACGTCGAGGTACTCGTCACCCTTGCTGAACGTTTTGAGTTCCAGGCCCATCTGCTTAGCGACCTCAGCCGCGTGGCAGCATCCGCCGGAATCGCATTGGCAGAAAGGCGACGTGAACTTGACCGCGATCACCTCGACGCCCAGCTCCGAAATCAAACGCACGGCGAGCGTCGAATCCAACCCGCCCGATAGCAAACCGATCGCCCTCATCACTAACTCCTTTACTCAACAGACCGCGACAAACTGGAGATACGGCGTTGCCCAGTTCGTACTATATTACGTCTATTGATTAAGTATAATATAATAACTCGATGACGGTGTAAAGTCTGCTCGACCGCCTTTTTTCACCCGTTGTCGGCTACTCTCCGCCATCATAAAAATCTAAATAAAATGCATTTTCCACTGTACAAGCCAAACCCGTTTTGTAATACTCTTGCACGTCTATCGACTTTATAGGCTATTTGATGGCTGATCGGATGAGCACATGATCTTAAGCAACAACAATAATTGCGCACAGACCGTTTGCCTCGAAGCACACGTCAAGTGTTGTTGTCCCTGTACGTGCACGTGTTCGGATACAGGGGTTTGCCACTTTCGATAATCAAGACAGACATGAATTGACAAGCCCCGTAACCGATCAGGTTATGGGGTTTTCTATTTTAAGCAACATGAAATACCACTGCCAAGACCACGTGATGTACTGTCGGGCGCCCGCCCGCACCTTGCAAAGGCGGCTATCAAGACAGCCTTAACAGCAAGGGACGGGCGGGCCTTTTCCGATCACCCTACCCCCCCCCATTCATTTAACCCCCTTTTGCGAGACAAAATCATGAACAACAAACACACCCCTCTCACGTTCGACTTCCGTGCCTCAACCCTGACAACTAACCTTATCGCGGCTCTGACGCTGTCGTTCTCCGCGCGAGGATCCGACATCGTGAAAGCCAACAATGCAAGCGACCTGAACCTCTCGGCCAGTTGGACAGGAAGCGCACTGCCCGGCGCCTTTGACCGCGCCCTGTTCACCAGCGCGAACACCGCCAACCGAACGACCTCTCTCGGAGCTGACACCGCCTGGGGCGGTATCGCTCTTTCAGGAAACACCAAAACCTGGACCATCAACGGGGCCTTTTCCTTCACGCTCGGCGCAGGCGGCATCGACCTATCCTCGGCCTCAGCCGATTTCACCCTCTCCAGCCCGTTGCAGGTGGCTCTCGGCGCACCGCAAACGTGGGCCGTGGCCAACGGGCGCAAGGTCACCGTCTCCGCATCGGTCTCCGGCGGCGACGGAACCACGCTCATCAAAGACGGCGAGGGAACGCTACTGCTCAACGCCGCAAACACGTACTCCGGCGGCACGGTTCTCAACGGCGGAACCCTCTCGATTGGGAGCAGCGACGCTCTTGGCAAAAGCACACTGACGATCAGTAACGGCGCCCTGAAGGCATCCTCTACCGGCTATGCCATCACCAATCCCATCGTCCTCGCCGGTCTCGCCACCGTCAGCAACACGGTTCTCCTCACGCTGAACGGTGACCTTCGCGGCACAGGCTCGCTCGTTCGCCCAGCCGGCCTCGCCAATACGCTGGTTTTGGGCGGAAACAACACCTTCTCCGGCGGCACCACCAACGGCAGCGTGATCCAACTGAATTCCGCCAACGCCCTCGGCTCGGGCCCCATCGTGCTGCTCGACGGAGGCACGCTCAAGCCCGGCCCCGGCGTTTTCGGCACGGGAAACACCGGCGGCGTCACGAACACGATCATCCTCCTCGGCGCCGGCGTCGTCACCTCCGTCGTCAACACCAACATCGTCATCTCCGGCCCGATCATCGGCCCCGGAAGCCTGTCGAAGACGGTCAACGGCGACCTCACCCTTTCCGGCAACAACAGTTACTCCGGCGGCACCACCTTCAGCGGCGGCCGCATCCGGCTCGGCCATGTCAACGGGCTCGGCACCGGCCCCCTCACCTTTAACGGGTCGGGTATCTTCGTCATCAATTCGGCGATTGGCAACGGCGACGGCAACGGAATCACGAACGATGTGATCCTCGCTTCGGACGCGACCGTCAACGTGCAGACCTATGCGGCGCTCTTCTCCGGCGTCATCAGCGGCCCCGGCCAATTCTACAGGAACAACGGCCCCAAAGGCACGCTGACGCTGACCGGCGACAATACCTTCAGCGGCGGGCTCACCAACGCCAACGGCGCGCTCGTCCTCGGGCATGTCAACGCCTTGGGCACCGGCACGCTCGACATCAACGAAGGTTCCTTGAGCACGACCTGTCTCTTATACACATCTGACGCTGCCGACGAATAGAGAGGTGT
>CAYSXF010000072.1:0-10578 GCA_964434815.1 uncultured Lentisphaeraceae bacterium | reverse complement strand
TCGCCGACAGCTACTACAACTCCGCCAACGTCGCGGAACTCTGGACCGTCACCAGTTCCAACGGCAACGGCAAGGTGACCTTCGAGAACTTCAGCACGTTCACGATGAACACGCCGGTGCCCCCGAAGAACATCATCCCCCGCGAACCCACCTTCTGGGAAGGTGCGTGGGACACCGTCAAGACCCTCGGCCCGTGGGCCTTCTTCGGCTACGCCCTCGGAGGCGGCGGTCTCGCCAACCACACCAGCACCACTGTCAACAATGCCGCTGCGGCGCCGTAGGCTCATCGCTCAATGCTGATGCGCGAAAAACGGGCGGCGGGGCACTCATCCCGCCGCCCGATCTTTACCCGCACCTGCTGAGGCACGCGGTGCCTGTTCGGATGGATCGTGTACAGTAACAAAGCGATTCGATTAAACTCAGTATGTAAGACAAGAACGCTTGCAGGATAACAGGGATACGTGCATATTATCACTTGCTGACGTGGCGGTCTTGATTTACAGGCCAAATCGGTACTACTAGAAACCCTGTGGGGTGCCACTTGCGAGACGTGACAAAGACCAGCAGTTTATAACGACTGTTGGTTTTTTCTTTTTCACTTCAACTGCAGCAACGTGCCTTGGGCTGCCATCGTTAAGAAGCCGGCTCCTGAGAGGTAGGGCGAGAGGTTGTTCTGCCCGTAGAGGCCCCCCAGCTTCCGTACGCCGTCGACATACAGTGCGTGGATGGGCAGGCTGCCGGTGTAGTCGAGCTGGTTGGTGGCTCCGGTTGCAAGGTAGAGGTCCGCAGCCGGCGGCAGGCAGTTCGTGCTGGTCAGGCGAAGCGTGCCGTTGCTCACGATGGTGGCACCGGAGTAGGTGTTGGTGCCTGCGAAGCTCAGCGTGCCGTTGCCGGTCTTGATGAGCGGGGCTCCGTTGTTAAACTGACCGAGGTTCATCAGCGTGCCGGAGCGCGCGTTGAACACGGTGACCGTCTGGGAGCCCAGTCCGATGGCGTGGCTGGTCATGTCCAGCGTGCCTCCGTCAAGGTTGATGACGCCGGTGCAGTTGCTGGGGCCGGTGAGGATGTCGGCGTAGGAGCGGAAGGTGCCGCCGAGGAGATTGTTGGTCGCGCAGGCAGACCCTGCGCCCGTCTGAGTGGCGAGCGTAATGGGACCGCCGGTTACGGTGAACACGCCGCCGCTAACCGTCAGCGTGGCGGTAGCCTTGGCTAAGACACCCGTGTTGAGCCCCGATCTGAAAGCCATGACGAGGTTGGTCGCTGCGAAGGCGCCGTTATCGAAGAGGAGATAACCCGCTGCTCCGCCGGAATAGGGAGTTACGGTGCTGTTGTCTTCTCTGCCGATCATCACCGTGCCTGCCGCGACGTTAGCGTAATGGCCGCGAAGGTCAAGGGTGCCTGTCGGCACGGCGCCAGAAGGCATGGCGCCCTTGCTGCCGATAATAAGATCGGTGACGCCTCCGGTCTTTCCGCCGATGGTCACGGTGCCGGGACTGCCGGCGGTCTGCGAGGCGAATTTCATCGTGGCGATGCCTTTGTAGAGGCCGATGTTGATCGTGTTCACCGCCAAATTGTTGGTGCCCGCGCCGAGGATCAGCGTTCCCGTGCCCGCGTTCAATTGGAAAGAATTTGCGATCTGCAGAGTTGCGGCTGTGATGAGATTGTTGGTGTTGGAGAGCGTCAGCGTTCCGGTACTCAACTGCCCATAGGCGACACGGACTTCATTGAGCGGGGTGGCGCTGCTGCCCAGCGTCACACTGGAGAGCTGGGAGAGGTCGAGCGAGCTGATGTTGCTGGTGGCCTCACTCGGCTGGGTTTTGCCGACCGTGACGAACGCGGAGGCGTTGGTGACCACCAAGGATCCTCCGCCCGACATTTTGACCAGCGTCGTACTGTTGGTTTCCAGACCGACGAAAAGGCCGGCGGTGCCGCTGATGACCAGCGCCTGTCCGGGAGCGATGGTGACGAGGTTGGTCACCGCTGGGTCCTTGCTGACGGCCGTGAGGCTGGCGAGCGTCTGGCTGAAGGCTCCGAGGGCCAGGTTGCCAGCGCCGTTGGTGCCGCCGAGGACAACAACTCCGTTAGCAGGAAGGGCTCCGGCCGCGCCGATCTGCAAGGTGCCGCCGCCGTTGACCGTGGTCACGCCGCTGTAGGTGTTGGCGCCGGAAAGGATCAGGGTGCCCTTCGTCTGCGTCAAGGCGACCTTGCCGCCATTGGCACTGTTGGTGATCGCGCCGCTCAGGGTTAATCCGGCTGCAGAAGCGGTTGTGCCTTGGGTGAGAGTATTGGTCGCCCCAGCGCCGGCTGTGCCGGCGATGGGGCCGGTGAGGGTTGCGCCCGCCGTGTCGCTGGCGATGGTGGTGTCGCCGAGCAGCGTGACCGGCCCTGCCAGCGCGGTGGCGCCTGCGCCCATGCGGAGCGCGCCGCGGCCTTCCGAATTGCCCGTGCCTTGAACGGAGATCGCGCCGAAACTGGCTGTCGCGCTGCCGATGAGCAGTGTGTTTCCGCTTGCGACTTGAACCGTGGCGCCAGGAGCATTTACGGCACCGGCGTCGAGCTTGTCGCCGGTACTGCTGACGCTGGCCAGTTGAATGGTGCCGGCAAAACCTGACAGGCCCGGGAGAGCTGTGCTGCGGGCCGTGGTGTTGGTCGCAAAGTTCAGTTTAAGCAGGCCGGCGCCAGCAAAGGTGTTCGCTTTTGAAGCGGTGATGCCGGACGTGTTGCTGTTATCCAAGAGCAGCGTGGAGCCCGTGCCGATCGTGACCGGGCCTGTGCCGATGCTGTTCTGGGTTGTGCTTACCGTCGCTTTCAAGGTGCCTGCATTGCTGTCCAAGGTTGTGCCGCCGCTGTAGGTGTTGGCGCCGGAGAGGGTCAGGTGCCCGCGCTTCTCTTGATCAAGCTGGCTTCGCCGCCGAGCGCGCCCGGTCCGGAAAGCGTATAGTCTTTGGTCGGGTTGTCGACGGTGACGCTGTCCGGATTCACATTGGCGGGCAAGTTGACGGTGAAAGGGGCCGTCCCGCTGGAAGTATCGTCGAAGCGCACAAGGTCGCCTTCGAGATAGTAGGTGCGGCTGCCTGTCCAGTTGGCGGTGGTGTTGATGTCCCAGTCACCGGAGCCGCCATTCCAGACGAGCGGTGAACTGGCCGTTGTGACGGAAAGATCGATGGTGTTGTTGCCTGTGTTGTTGACGAGCGTGCCGGCAGCACCGGTCGGCAAGGTCACAGTTCCCAAGGTTCCTGCCGTCAGCGACCCGGTGTAGCGGATGAGCGGATAGGTTCCAATCGGTATGCTTATGCCGCCAACTGTCACGTTCAGCGTGCCGTTGTTGATGAGGTCGCCGCTGACCAGCAACGGTGCGGTTGTCGCGCTGGGCGTCGCACCATAGAAACGGAGCTCGGCCGTGGTGGTGCCGCTATTCAGGGTGAGGGATTTGCAATTCCACTGGCCTTCGTTGGCGAGCACCCGCAGGCCGAGCGTCGCACCCGAGGCGAGAGACACCGCGCTGTTGGCGAGGGCGCCGCCGGAAACGACGACCAACTTGCCGGCGTTGACGGCTGTGCCGCCGGAGTATGGGGTGGCGCCGGAAAGCGTCAGTGTGCCGTTGCCCGATTTGGTCAGGGAGCCGCTGCCGCTGACACTGCCACTTAGCGTTTGGTTGGCGCTGCTGGCGAAAACGAACGCGCCGCTATTGGTGATGGCAGCCGCATAGTTGCCGTTGCACAACTGGCCAGTCGCGCCGAGGGTTAACGTGCCGCTCGTGATCATCGTCGCGCCCGTGTAGGTATTGGTTCCGGCGAGGGTCAGCGTGCCGCTGCCCGACTTGACCAGCGGCGCGCCGGCGTTGAATTCGCCCAGATTCATCAACGTGCCGGACTTCGCGTTGAACACGGTGACCGTCTGGGAGCCCAGGCCGATGGCGTGGCTAGTCATGTCGAGCGTGCCGCCGTCGAGGTTAACGGTGCTGGTGCAGTTGCTGGCGCCGGTGAGGACGTCGGCGTAAGAGCGGAAGGTGCCGCCGACGACATTCAGGGTGCCTGTGGCGCTGCCCAAGCCGGTCTGAGAGGCGAGCGTGAAGCTGCCTCCGGCGGTGACGGAGAACACGCCGCCACTGACGGTGAGCGTCGCAACCGCCGAGCCCACCCCGTTGGTGGTCTTGGCTGCCATGTTGAGGTTCGTGGCGGTGAAGGTGCCGGCATCGAAGTAGAGGTTGCCGGTGATCGTCGTGGTTCCGTTGTCCTCCTTGCCGAGCGAGACCTTGCCTGCCGTGACATTGGCGACATGGCCGCGCAGGTCGAGGGTGCCAACCGGCGTGGAGCCGGAAGTCGTGAGTATCCTGTCGCCGATGGAGAAATCAGTGGTGGCTCGGGTCTTGCCGCCGATGGTCACGGTGCCGGGACTGCCGGCGGCCTGCGAGGCGAATTGAATCGTTCCGGAGCCTTTGGACAACCCGATGTTGATCGTGTTCACCGCCAAACTGTTGGTGCCTGCGCCAAGGATCAGCGTGCCCGTGGCGCTCTGGTTCAAGACGCGGGAATTTCCGACATGCAGCGTTGTGGCCGTGATGAGGTTGTTGGTGTTGGACAGCGTCAGCGTTCCGTAACACTTGTTCCCATAGCCGACACAGACTTCATTGATCGGGGTGACGCTGCTGCCCAGTGTCACATTGGAAAGCCCGGAGAGGTCGAGTGAACCGGTGCTGCTGGCGGCGTCAAGCGCCTGGCTCTTGCCGACCGTGACGCTCGCGGAGGCGTTGGTGACCACCAGGGCACCGCCGCCCGACATCTTGACCGGCGTCGTACTGATGCCTCCTGTGTCCGTGCCGTCGAAAAGGCCGTTCGTGCCGTTGATGACCAACGCCTGTCCGATGCCGATGGTGATGTTGTTGGTAGGCGAACCCGTGCTGAGAGCAGTGAGGCTGGCGATGGTCTGGTTGAAGGTTCCGAGGTTCAAGTTGCCTACGCTGTTGGACCCGCCGAGGATGACGGTGCCGGTGACCGGCAGGGTGTCGGTCGCGCCGAGCTGCAGGGTTCCGCCGCCGCCGACCGTGGTTCCGCCGCCGTAGGTGTTCGCACCAGAGAGGACCAGCGTGCCCGAGCCGGTCTTGGTGATGCCTTTGCTTGAGCCGCTGACGATGCCTGAAAGCGTCAGGGTGGCCCTGTTGGTCACGAACAGATTGTCAGCCAGGGTCAAGGGAACGGAGATGGTGTCGGACGCGGATGCGTTGTTTGTCTGCACCAGGTTCGCGCTGCTGCCGCTGTTATTGAACGTCAAACCCGCGCCGCCGCTGGCATCGAGCGTGTAATTGAAATACGGAGAGGTGGGGTCGCCGATGATCAGGGTGCCATTCGTCCGCGACGCGGTGTCAATGGTAATGGTGCGGGCGGCCGTGATGTTGGTGGTCAAGCTGACGACGTCGCCGGCAGCCGTGCCGGGCGCCGTTGCCGGGTTCCAGTTAGCAGCGGTGCCCCAGTTGCCGCTGGCGTCGACGCTCCAACTGCCGCTACCCGCGTACGCCGTAGAACAGGCGAGGAGAACCGTCGCTACGAAGTAAGACACGACAAAAGACAAAGAGATCTGCGAGATCTTGTTTTCCATACCACACTCCTTTAAAACCAAACACATGCAACGACGAAATAATGAAATAATTGCTAAAATTATAGAATCCGAACAATCAACTATGCCAGAGCTTTCGGCTCTGCAACGGATAATGTGAATAAAGCGCAAAAAGCCGGTCTCCTCGGAGATGACAATGCATGAGGCACGGGAGTCCCTGCTCGGGAATGATCAGACCCGCACGGCTTGGCTCGTAGCGGTGAGGAGAAGCGTGCAGCGGATCGCGCTTTCGGGAAGGCCTGAGAGGTACGAGAGAGCGCGGCGGTAGTTGGCCATCTGTGCCTCGTATGTGTCGCGCATGCGCTGCGTGAAGGCGGCTTCAGACTCCCCGCCGCGAAGGCGGTTAGACTTGAAATCGAAAATCTCGGCCTGACGCTCTCCTAGCTCTTCGGAAAAAACAACGCGGTCGAAAGTGCCGGAAATCCACTGGCCATCTGCGACCAACTCGAAGGAGCGTTCGCGCCAGAGGTCGATCGCGTGGGCTGGTTGTAGCAGTGCGTCGCGGAACGCCGAGGCCACTGTCAGATCGAGGTCGGACTTCGGGATGCCGGCAGGCTGCGCGGGCGTCTCGTCCAGCCATTCGATTCGGCTCAGTGCTTCGTGCAGCCGCGTGCCGCGCTGCGTCGCGAGGTCGTCGCGCGCGCTGAATAACTCGCTGGCCGCGCGGCCGTGATAGGCCGCTGAGGAAGGCGTCACGCGGCGGATCACGCGCCGTTTCAGGCGGGTGACCGGTGCCGCAGGCGCCTCAGCCTTTTGGGATGTTTCGACTATTGGTGTGATATGCGCGAACCAGTCGGGCGAGCCAGCCGAATACGGCAACTGCGCGCCGAGGGCTGCTTCGATATGGCCGCTGAAGTAACAGCTCGCGGTTCCGCTCTTAGATGCGGGCTTGAGCAACATCACCAAGGCCCGTTTGGCGCGAGTCATGGCCACATAGGACACGCAGAGCGACTCGAAGACGCCCTCGTTGGTGTCGCTTTCGCGTGCGGCAGATAATACGGGATCCGACTGAACCACCTGCTTACCTGGATTGGTCAGCAACCAACTGCCGTCGCCGGCAAAAAGAACCTCACCGGAACGGATAGCGTCCATGCCGACCGTCTCGATGACCGGCAGCAGTACGAAATCGAAGCCGAGTCCCTTGCTGCGGTGGATCGTTAGGATCTTAACCGTGGAGGTGTCTGCCACGTCGCGCGTGACAAAAGCTTCGACGAACGCCGTGAAATCGGTGAGCGTGGTTTCGGCGTCGGCTCCGGCGGTGAACTGCGTGGCCGCGCGGAGCAGTTCGTCGAGGCGCGTCTGGGTGAAAAGGTCTGATTCGACTTCGGACAGGGCTTCGAGATAGTTCCGCAGTGCGCGCGGCAGGCCGAGCCGCGAGACGTCGTCCAGCACTTGCCGCGAGAGTGCGGCCGTGCCCTGGCAGGCAGGCAGCGAGCATGCGTGACGGAAGGCCGTGCGCGCCAGCGGCGTGGCGCACATGTGTTGCCAAGCTAACGTGTTGCCGGGGTGCTCGGCCACCTGCAACACATGCAGCAGAGCCGTGACCACTGGCGTGTCGCAGATCGCGCTCTCGCCCTCCCAGACCGCTGGGATGCCCGCGCGCCGCAGCGCGTCTGCGAAGCATTTTCCGTTGTCGTTGCTGCGAACCAGAATCGCTGCGCTGAGACCGCGCTCCCACGGCCGTACGGCTTGGAGATGTGCGCAGGCCGCTTTCAGGTAAGGGTCGATGGTTCTCTCATCCGCATCTTTATCGGGTGGCGGCACGCGCTCCACCCGCACGAACCCACCCTGCTGCGTGGAGGTGTGCGGTGCCCAGAGGCGCCGCCATTTCTGCCCGGCCTCTTTTGCTCCCGGCCTCAGGAGCGCCTCGATTTTGGCGCCGTCGAAAACGCGATTCACCAGATCGGCGATCTGCGGGCAATAGCGGTACGTCGTGTTGAGCTCGGACAGCGCATAGTGTCCGGAGGCAGCCTCTTTCTCGAAGATGGCGACGTCGCCGCCGCGCCAGCCGTAGATGGCCTGCTTCATGTCGCCCACGATGAAGAGCGAGCGCTCGTCCTCGTCGGATTGGATGACTTCGTCGACCAGATTGCTTACGGCGGCCCACTGCGCGTGCGAGGTGTCCTGAAACTCGTCCAAGGCCCAGTGGCGGAAACGGCTGTCGAAACGGTACTCGATGTTCTGGCGGACCGAGGCGTCGAGCCCCGCGATCAGGCGCGGGATGTCTTCGAACGTCAGCAGCCCGCGGCTGCGGGTATTCTGAGCGTAAGCGGATTCGATCTGCTCCATCAGCCGGTAGATGCCCTGCGTGGATTGGCAGCGCGCGCGGATGAGCAGCCCGTAGAGCGTCTCGATGGTCTGAAGGATCAGCCGGGCTTTCTCGCCGGTGAAACAGCAGGCCTTGCGGTTATAGCTGATCTCGACGGACGTCGCTCGCGGCTGGTACGCGTTCAGAACATTCTGGACGCTGGCCTTGGAAGGGAACGTGGTGTTGAACGTTCGGACGAAGTCGCAGAACTCGTCCCATGTTTTCTCCCGTCCGGCTTCGGCCCAATCGCCGCGGATCTCGTCTGCGAGCCGGCTCGCCAGATGCTCCGTTGTGTCGTGAATAGAAAAGGGCTCGCCGTTGGGCCAGATCACTTCGGGACAGCCCCAGGCGCTGGCACTCGGGCAATCCTGAAGAATCCCATGCCAGGTGTTGACAAAGCCCGCGAGTTTTTCGCCGTAGGATTTGCCCTCTTTGCCGAAAGTGGCCTGCCTGAAAGACTCGAAGAAGAGGGCGGCCTCCGGTGTCGAAGCCACGCGGTTCAGCAGCGCGGTCATGGCCGCGCCCTTCTCGCGCTCGACGCGGTAGTCGTCCATGATCGTCAGCGAGCCCTGCAAGCCCAGCTCGAGCGGGAAGGCCTGCACCATGCGGGTCATGAAGCTGTCGATGGTGCCGATCATGCTGGCGTGCTGCGTGGCGATCAGCTTGCGCAGCAGGCCCGCGAAGCTGGCGCGCGAAATCGAAGCGCCGAAGCGCGTGCGGAGCGTGGCCGCAAGCACGGGGTCCAGCTCCAGAAAGACGTGTTCGGATTCGGAGGCGGCCTGCGCGTCGCTGGTGGCCGCGTCTGCCAGCCGGCCTGCGATGCGGTTGAAAATCTCGCCGGCTGCGGCCCGCGAGAACGTGAGCGCCACAATGTGATTCGGCTCCACGCCCAACAGCATGAGGCGGATCATGCGCGTCGCGAGCGCGAAGGTCTTGCCAGTGCCGGCTGAAGCTTTGATCAGGCTGTTCTTCATGTGGCAACAGCAGGCGAGGCTGCCTGTCCTTGTCTGTCACTGCGCGGCTCGTGAGGACACTCGCCCTCCATCGTCTGGCGCAGTCGTGGAAGGCGAACGTCCCCGTGAGCCGCCGCAGGCGTCACGGAGGAAATCCGCGCTTCTTGGTCGCTGATCCAACCGGGGCTGACACTCTGTTCGGGCGACTCTAGAAAGAGCGAGCCATAATCCCTTGACCACGCGTCTTTCGGCGTGGGTGGCCAATAGACGCCCGCCTTGACGCGGTCGATCACCCAGCGCATCGCGGTGATGGCGTCGTCGCGGAGCGGCGCGAAGTCCCATGTATTACATACGGTCTCCACGTCGGTTTCCCCCAGCGTGAAATAGCCGCACTCAATTTTAGCTCCTGAGGGCACGATGGCTCCTGCCTGGGCCATCAGCAGGTAGAGGGGCAGTTGAAGGTCGGTCCATACGCGCGGTTTGTCAGCAAAAGAGAATGGCGTCAGTCCGCGCTGTGCTGCGGATTCGAGATCGGCTTTGCCGGATGACAGAAAACGGTCGAGTCCGTCGTTTTTGCCGAGCTTGTCCCAAGTTTTGTAATCGATGATCCGCCACGTGTCAGAGGCCGCATGGTAGTCCAGGCGGTCGGCGCGGCCGCGGATCGTGACTCCGTGCTCCGTCATGCTGAGCGGTCGTTCGATCTCGGCAATCTGCCAGCCTTCGGCACGCAGCCGCGCCTGGCGAGTTGCGAAGAAGTCGAGCCGTTTACAGGCTGCGGAGGCTTGCAGGTGGAGAATGGCTGGAAGCGTGCTGCCGCACTGGCGGTGAACGATGCGCCAGACCTCGGCTTGCAGGCAAGCGGAGATAGCTTCTGCGTCTGTCTCATCTTTGCGGTCCGAGTTGCCGAAGGCTTCCAAGGCGTCATGGCAGAGGGAGCCGAAAGCCATCGCGTCCAGCTCAGCGACGCGGTCATCGCACGCTTCCATTTTGAGGATGTGGCGCAGGTAGAAAGTGAACGGGCACTCCAGATAGCTTTTGAAGGCAGTCGCGCTGAGATGGTCCGGCGCAGTTCCGGGAATGGGAAGCGTCAGCCGCCAGGCGTCCGGAAGCGTGCGGTGATGGCTGGCGGCTGCACTTTCCGCGTCGCTGAAGAGCTTCTTGGCCCGCGCCGTGAGCGTGGCCTCGTCGCACAGGAAGAGCAGGCTCGAAGGTTTGCGGACGTCGTTGCGGGATGAGACGCGTTCGAGGAAAATGCGCACCGCCAGCGGCGGGCGCGAGGCCAGGAGCGCCTGCAGCAGATAGGTGTCGCGCGCGGCGCGGCGCTCGTTGCTGGTCAGTCCCAAGCCTTGGCGCAGGCGGTCCGGAAGGAAGGCGTGTCCGACCACGGCGTCGGGCACGGAGCCCTCGTTGAAGCCGGCGATCACGAGTTCGCGTGCCGGGCTCCATGGCAGCTCCAGCCAGCCTTCGGTCAGGAGCGCGTCGGCGTTCTCCGGTTCGAGCTGATAGCAGGCCGAGGCGAGGAGCGTTTCAAAGAGCTGCGAACGCTGGGCCTCATCCAGAGCAGCGGTCAGAAGATCGGACGATGAGGTTTCGAAAACCGACAGCGTGGCTTCGGCGGCTGCGGCTAGCTCGCGGTCGCCGGGCGTACTCTCCTGAAGCGAGCGGACAGCGAACAGCGTTTGCAGCATGCGGGTCAGGTGGTCC
>CAYSXF010000071.1:0-10623 GCA_964434815.1 uncultured Lentisphaeraceae bacterium | reverse complement strand
CTCCAACATCCGCCGCGTGTGCGAGATTTCCGGCGCCCAGATCGACATCCAGGACGACGGCTCGGTCAGCATCTTCGCCAACAACGCCGAGTCGCTGGCCATCGCCCAGAACGAGGTCTCGTCCCTCACCGCTGAGGCCGAGGAAGGCAAGATCTACGAGGGCAAAGTCACCGGCATCAAGGAGTTCGGCTGCTTCGTGGAGATCATGCCCGGCAAAGACGGGCTCTGCCACATCAGCGAACTCGCCGACCGCCGCATCGGCTGCGTCGATGACGTCTGCAAGATCGGCGACAAGATGATGGTCAAGTGCATCGGCGTCGACGACCGCGGCCGCATCAAGCTCAGCCGCCGCGAAGCCATGCGCGACCTGGACGCGCAGAAGAAGCAAGACTAACGGACGAAAGGCCCGCGACACCCGTCGCGGGCTTCATTATTTATTACAAAACGCTCAACTCCCAACTTTCAACGCTCAAGTGCTGGAAGAAACAAGTTGAGAGTTGAACGTTCAGAGTTGAGCGTTTCTTCAGACATTCTGGAGACAACAACTTATGATCCAGCGCACCGTCTCCTCCGCCATCCGCGTCATGGGCGTGGACACCTCGCTGCGCTCCACCGGCATCGGCATCCTCGACGCCGCGGGTTCGCGCATGACCCCGGTCTGGTACGGCACCGTCAAGAACCCTCCGGCTCGCCCCCTCTCCGCCTGCCTCCTGCACCTGCAAGACGAATTCGCCAAGCTCGTCGAGACGCACCATCCGGAAGCCATCGCCATCGAAGGCATCTTTTACGCGAAGAACGTCAAGACCATGCTGATCCTCTCGCACGCGCGCGGCGCGATCATCGCCCAGTGCGAACGCCTCGGCCTGCCTGTTTACGAGTACGAACCCCGCCGCGTCAAAATGGCGGTGGCCGGCTATGGCGCGGCCCAGAAGGAGCAGATCCAGAAGATGGTGAAGACGCTGCTGGCCCTGCACGAAGAGCCGCAGAACGACGCGGCCGACGCCCTCGCGCTCGCCATCACGCACCTGCACAACCGCACCGCCCTCAGCGCCCTCGCGGCCGAGCCGATCTGACCCGCGGCTCGCGGGGACGCTCGCCCTTGTCGCACGATGGAGGGCGAGCGTCCCCGCGAGCCGAACCGTGATGGTGCGTCGCTCACTTCAGCGAGTGCAGCCCGATCTTATTTCCTTCGGTATCAGTGACCAAGGAGATAAAACCGTATTCGCCAATGGACATCTTCTTCCGCTCAACGCGTCCCCCGCTTTTCTCAACGCGGCTTTCCTCAAGGGCGCAATCCTCGCAACTGAAGTAGACTAAGGTGCTGTTGCCCCCAGAGCGAGTGCCCTCCACCTTGACCAAGGAGCCTCCGGCGCCGCAGCGGTCCATCTCCATCGGAAAGGCCCACATGTCCATGCCCGGGCTGGCCAGCTTCTCCAACTTAACTTTGAAGACCGCCTCGTAAAACTTCTTGGCGCGAGCCAGGTCCTGCACGTAGATTTCAAACCAGCAAACAGGATTGTTTTTCATCGCTGTTCTCCTTTGGTGTTTTTTCCTCTGCCACGTAATATGCCATTCTGCGCAGCACCCGGTAAGTGGGAATACTGCTACGTTGCGGACGTATCAGGCTCTCGATGCCGGAAATCTAATGAGCAACTGCACACGGCAATGTAACTGCCAACGGACATCCGTTCGCGGGAATAACGTCATTCGTTCAACTGATTCTTATCCAAGAGCTCAACCCTGAAAGCCCGCTTAATCGTGTACTCCACTGGCACCACATCCGAAGAACGCCACAACTCAGTCATGAGATAATAGCCTTGCCCGCAAGCCGCCTCTCGTGCGTTTCTCCGAACCGACGTGAGAACGCCGCAATGACTGACGGCCACTGTCTTCAGCCTGCGCAAACCCGTCGGGCTGAGGCACTCGTAATACAGGTTGAATGAACCTGCAAACAGGCCGGTGGCCTTGGTAACCGCCAGCGTCGCCACAGCGGGGTTTGTGGGCGCGTAAAGGTACGCGCCAGAAGCGGCAACGTAGACGGGCAGATTGCCTGCGGGCAGCGAGACCGCGCCGGTCGCCGGATTGATCAGGAGTGCGACCTCCGGCAAAGCTGCTTCTGTGACCACCGACGTCGTGCTGTTTGCGCCGCTCGTGTAAATGTAAGGCACACCCGGGTTATTGACGACGAACACGAGGTTCGAGTAATAAGCCGCAGGCATGCTGAGCTTATCGTAGAAGCCCCCGGACGCGCCGAGTGAGACGGTAAAGCGATCCTCAGCCTGCGGCGGTGTGGCATCGGGAGCCGCGCCCGGATATGTCCACCGGGGCAACGCGTGGTCGGCAGATAACGGAACGACGGTATTGTCGTCGGGCGCAGACGTCAGCCCGGGATCAATCGCTACGACTCCTGACAAAACGCCGTTCATGCTGTAGAGCGGGAAGAAGAGCGAGACGTAGGCATATTCATCGGGCATGCCCGCGTCACAGACGACGAGGGTGGCCGAACCGCTCAGCTTTGCGCCATCCGCCGCACTTCCCGAGATGGCAACGACGCCGTCATCCTTGACTGTGAAGGTGACGAAACCGCTGCCGCGCGGATGGTTCTCTGCAGTTCCTACAGCAACCGTCTCAGCTACAGGTAGTGCCACGGTATAGTAACCTTTGTATGCGGCAAGCACGTTTGTGGCGGCTGCGTAGTCCGGCGCGCGTTTGGCTAGGAAGGGGTTGCGCTGTCCGCGAATTTCAAGAACCTGAGCCGAGAGATCGCCTCCTGACAGGGTTCCTGAGAGGCCCATGGCCCATGTGCCACAGCCGGTGTCCAGCGAGAGCGCCAGTGTCTCGCCTGTTGGCGTACGGAGCGTAACTTCAAAAACACCGTTGGACTCGGAGTCCCAAACTGACCCGGCGAACGTGTAAGTTGCGGTCTGAGTCACAACTTTTGCGCTGGGCTTTCCGAATGCTGTGACAGAGAGGTTGAGTCTTCCTCTCACGCTGTCGCCTCCGTCCAGCAACACTCCGCTGAAGGTGCCCTGTGCCTCATGTGGAAGCGCCGCGATGGTGAACGTCTTAACCGCCGCACCCTTCTTGCCGGCGGGGCCCGCCGCACAGACCATCGCCATCACGGTGCAGGCCTTGCTGGGGGTTCCGCCGATGATGCCGGTGGTGCGGTCGATGGCAAGCCCTTCCGGCAAATCGGTTGCGCTGAACCGCGCAGGCAGCGGCGAGCAATTGGCCTGAGAGAATCGGAAGGCCACGCCTACGATACCGGAGTCCGCGCCCTCCAGAGTTACAGATGGAAGTGAACCCGTATAGGCTGCGTCGTCTTTTGGCCTAAACACGGCGGTATAGAGGGTATCCTCAGTTGGCGCGACAGTGCGCACCGGATTGCGGTCGCCATTTGTCCATTGAACAAACACAGCCCCCGCGGCCGCTCTAGCTGTGAGCGACACTCTTTTGCCTGGAAGAACTTGACCCGTTTCAGACGAGCAGATGACCGTTCCGTTGCCATCGGCAGACCATGCGACCAGAGGCACCCGGGTGAAAGACGCGTGTATCGGCAGGACGGTCTGACCGGTGATCCGTATGGACTGTCTGGCAGGCATGACCCGGTGCGGATCCGTCGAACGGAAAGATATTCTGTAAACGCCTGGATTCATCGGATATCTGCCCTGTGGATACCATGTGTGACCGTCTGAGCTCCACAAGGCCGTTCCCAGCGGGATTCCCGACTCGGCATCGGTCAGTTGCACATCCACAAAACCGGCCGTGGCAGCAATTTTCGGGACATACACCGCCGCCAGCGCGATGACCTGCGTCGGCATCGAGAGTACTGTATTTGCAGCAGCCGGGTCGAAATGGTTATTGAGGTCAACGGTGACAGGATCTCGCGACCACCAACCAAAGATCTTGCCTACGGGAGGAGGATTGGCCGCCAGTGAGAGGTTGGTTCCTGCCTCATAAAAACCTGCCGTAACGCCCGCCGCCGTGCCATTTGCTACGGTGAGGCGGTAGAGTCGCGTGAAGGTTGCCTTTGTCGGCACGCCGGATACAGCACCGTCAGAAAACGCGCGTGCGCAGACGGTCGCGGTCGCGGACAGAACGATTGCGTTCGTATAGGGCAAGCTCGTCTCTTGCGGGTCTGTGCCATCGAGCGTGTAGCGGATCGTCGCTCCCGGCAACATGCAGGAGAGGGCGACTGCGAGGGTATTGGTGAAGCGGGTTCCGGATTCCGGGGAGATGATGACGTCCGGCACACCGACCGTAAAGGTGCCATTGCGATACGTGATGTCGTAGTTAGCGAGGCCCGAACCTAGCGCGTTGCTCGGGGTAATGGGATACGTGCCATTCGCCATGTCGGACGCAACTGCTGCGCTGGTCAGCGTGACGGTGGTGACTGCGTCAGCGTTCACCAAACCTCCTGCTACGAACTCATCCCCTTTGAAGGAAAACGCGTCGCCATATGTCTTGGTTTGGTTGGCAGCCGTAATCGTGAGCGGAGCCTTGCCCACGGTGAGCACGCCGTCGTGATATGTGATCTCGTAGTTGGACAGGCCCGCGCCTTGAGCACCATTCGGCGTGATTGCGTAAAAACCGGCAGGATCGATGACATCAGTGCCAGAACCGGTGAGCGTCACGGCAGTGATTGTGTCGTTCGTTTCGAGACCGACTTCAGAAAAATCCACAGTTCCGAGAACGAGCGCCGCACCGTAAGTCTTCGTGCGATGAGAGGCCGTGATCGCCAGAGGCTTAGGATGAACAACCATCGTGCCGCCCTGATAGATGAATGTGTAGTTGGCATCTTCTGCGCCACCGATGGTGATCGGATAGTCGCCTACTGGGCTAAAGACCGTGGCGGACGACTCCGACTTCGGCGGAGTATCAAGGCCCGCTGGCGTATCGTCGTATACAAAGCCATCATAGAAGATGCGAAATTCGGGATTGGTCTCCCCATAGAAGCGTCCATTGTCCTCGACCGAGACAACGAGCTGTGCCTTGTTCACGGAAAACGTGTTTGTCACCGCTACTGCGGCCTCGATGTAGTCGTTACCCGGCTGGCGGGCAAGGATGGTTGCAGTGCCCGCGCCAACGATATGGACAAGTCCATTGGCTACGGTCACAACGCCCGGCGTCGCGCTCGTGAAGTCGACGCCCAAACCGGAGGACGCGGTCGCGGCAACCGCAAACTCGGCGTCGCCGTAAGTCTTATCGGAGAGGGCCGGAAAGGCCAGCGTTTGAGCCAGTTTGTACGCGCCTTCATATGCCCCCATATCGACGGTTCCGCTCTGAATTCTCGGCTGCCCC
The DNA here is from genome assembly GCA_964434815.1 of uncultured Lentisphaeraceae bacterium. Classification (GTDB taxonomy): domain Bacteria; phylum Verrucomicrobiota; class Kiritimatiellia; order RFP12; family UBA1067; genus CAYSXF01. Next base: position 5,322 of record CAYSXF010000071.1, on the reverse strand, counting down.
AAAATGTCGACCGATCCCACCACAAAATCATTCGTGCCTTTATTCAGACAAAGAGAGCCAGCCCGTAAGCGAAAATCGCTGTTCGTACTGTTCATGAAACTCGGATCGACGCCGATGTTCCCAGTGCCGGCAGGCAGCGGCGTGACACAGGAGTATTTGACCGTGCAACTCGCACAATTACCCGCAGCGTTTCCATAGCAAATCGAGTTGTTGACCGTGCAGTTGTAAGCTCCCCCGCCATTCATAGCCGCCGTGTTTCCAGCAACCGTGCAGTTGACCAGTTTTGTCCAATCGGCTCCGCCGCCATATTGCGCATAATTTCCGGTGATCAAACAGTTCACCACGGGGTTTGAGTCAATCCCAATGAAGACAAACACGCCGCCGCCGTCATACGCCTTGCCGTCACGTATGATGCAGTTGCGAACCTGCGTGCCTGCGGCGGCCCCCATCATGTTGACGACGCCGCCGCCCTTGTCGTGTTCGTCGGCGGACATGGCGTGGCTGAACGTCGCGCCGCCCCGCAGGGTGAACCCGTCCAGCACGCCGTTGCCCATGTACACACAGCGGACCGCATTGGTCGTTGCATAGGCTGCAGCACCTGATCCGTCGATGAGCGTCACCGCCGCCCCGTTCACGCTCGCCACGGTGATCGCGTTGGTGATCACCACGCGGTTCTTGAGCGAGTAGCCGGGCGTCACCGCCGTCCCCGAGTTATACACGCCGTTGGTCACCAGCACCGTGTCGCCTGCAGTCGCCAGATCGACCGCGGACTGAATGGTTCTCTTTGCGGTCCCCCAGCTTCTGCCGTCGCCTGAATCATCTGGCCGGGCGGCGTTAACATAGATAATATGCGAATTAAAATAGGCGGCGGCAACTTGGCTTTGCACCATGCCCTGCTTAAAGGCCCGCGCCTTCACCGCCGCGTAGCCGCTGAGCTGCAGAGCGCCCGCGTAAAGCGCGTTCGTCTCCGTGGGGTCGCTCCCGTCCGTCGTGTAGCGGATGGCCGCGCCTTCCGTCGCGCAGGCGATCTCCACGCTGAAGAGGCCCGCAAACGTTGAGCCCGTTGGGGGGGTGATGCTCGGGCGCGCGACCGAATGGAGCACCGTGTAAGCGGCCGACATCACCGCGCTGTCCAGCATGTTCGAGCGGCTCGCCACCGCCCGGATCGTCGCCGACTGTGTCAGCGCGATGGCGTTCGAGTAAACCGAGCCGGACACGCTCGGGTCGCCGCCGTCCGAGGTGTACCGGATCGTCGCCGACGGCGTGGAGCAGGTGACCGTCACGGAAACAGAGTCCGTCGCGACGGTTCCGTCGCCGGGCGTCGCGAAGGGGGTCGCCACGCTCGACATCGCGCCGGAAACGCGCTCGTAGGCGCCCATGTCCACCGTTCCTGCATCGATTCTGGGATTCCCCTCGATGTCTTTCGCCAAGGTCACATACGCGTTGTTGCCGAGATTCACACAAGGCGAGGTCGGAAGAAGACGGTAATAGGCGTTCGTGCCGCCCTCGAAAAGCGGGTCAGCCGCTATGTTGCCCGTTCCGCCCGAAAGCGGGGTGGCGCAGGAATAGCTCATGGTGCACCCCGAATAATTCCCCGCAGCATTTCCATAGCAAATCGAGTTGTTGACCGTGCAGTTGTAAGCTCCCCCGCCATTCATAGCCGCCGTGTTTCCAGCAACCGTGCAGTTGACCAGTTTTGTCCAATCGGCTCCGCCGCCATATTGCGCATAATTTCCGGTGATCAAACAGTTCACCACGGGGTTTGAGTCAATCCCAATGAAGACAAACACGCCGCCGCCGTCATACGCCTTGCCGTCACGTATGATGCAGTTGCGAACCTGCGTGCCTGCGGCGGCCCCCATCATGTTGACGACGCCGCCGCCCTTGTCGTGTTCGTCGGCGGACATGGCGTGGCTGAACGTCGCGCCGCCCCGCAGGGTGAACCCGTCCAGCACGCCGTTGCCCATGTACACACAGCGGACCGCATTGGTCGTTGCATAGGCTGCAGCACCTGATCCGTCGATGAGCGTCACCGCCGCCCCGTTCACGCTCGCCACGGTGATCGCGTTGGTGATCACCACGCGGTTCTTGAGCGAGTAGCCGGGCGTCACCGCCGTCCCCGAGTTATACACGCCGTTGGTCACCAGCACCGTGTCGCCTGCAGTCGCCAGATCGACCGCGGACTGAATGGTTCTCTTTGCGGTCCCCCAGCTTCTGCCGTCACCGGCGTCACTGGGCCGAGAGGCGTCAACGTAGAAAGTAGCCGCGTTCGAAAGCAAGCCGCCAAACAGAAGTGACGCGCAAATTGCAATTGCGAAACGGGTCATGGCAACCTCCAAACTTACTATTAATTGAAATATGTTAGACGTGATGAATGGCGTTGTCAACCAAAGCAGGTTGTTTATATTTTCTCACCGCGTTCTCATAGCGTTTCTTCGCATAAGAACAACCGCAACGCCAAACAGAAGCTCACCGTGTGCAACCGACAGTCGCCAGACAGAACGTCAAAACAACAAGCCCTTTTCCGCGAGATAGCTGACCGCCCCTTTGCCGTGGAATCCGAACGGCAGGGCATCGATGCCTCCCCCATATCCGCCCGAATAACGCCGCTTGCCTCAGCGCCTTTCGTTGTGTAACCTAATGCCATTGTCAGTGCCTCTCTTATCATGAAAACAACATCATCTTCCACAACCCTGTTGCCGGACAGGCTCTCCTCGCTCGACGCCTACCGCGGTTTCGTCATGCTGCTGATGATGGGCGAGGTGCTGGCGTTTCGGAGCGTGGCGCAAGCGCTGCCTGAAAACGGCTTCTGGCGTTTCCTCGCGCATCATCAGTCGCACGTCGAGTGGATCGGCTGCTCGCTGCACGACATGATCCAGCCGTCGTTCTCGTTCCTTGTCGGCGCGGCCCTTCCCTTCTCGCTCGCGCGCCGCGCGGCGGCAGGCCAGTCGCAGGCGCGCAGAACACTGCACGCCTTCGCACGCGCCCTGATTCTCGTCCTGCTGGGCGTGTTCCTCCGGTCCACCGGCTCGGACCACACCCGCTGGACCTTTGAGGACACGCTCTCGCAGATCGGCCTCGGCTATGGCTTCCTGTATCTGCTAGGGCTGCGTTCGGCGCGCGTACAAGGCATCGTATTGGCGCTGATCCTTTTTGGCTACTGGCTTCTTTTCGCACTCTATCCCTTGCCGGCACCGGACTTCTGCTGGGCGGCGGCCGGAGCGAAACCGGAATGGATGCTTCCCGGTTTCGCCGCCCATTGGAGCCTCAACACCAATCCGGCGGCGGCTTTCGACCGCTGGTTCCTGAACCTCTTCCCTCCAGACCACTGGTTCAAGAACAATGCCGCAGGATACTCCACACTGAGTTTCATCCCCACGCTCGGCACCATGATCCTCGGACTGCTCGCGGGTGGCGTTCTAAACAGCGCGCGGACGCCCGCCGCCAAGATCAAGCGGTTCGCTGTCGCCGGGCTCGCCATCCTCGCCGCAGGCGGGCTGCTGGGCGTGACGGGCCTCTGCCCGGTCGTCAAAAAAATATGGACCCCGAGTTGGGTGCTCTTCAGCGGTGGCTGGTGCTTTCTGCTTCTCGCAGGGTTCTACCAGATTTGCGACGTCTGGAAACGCCGCGCCTGGGCCTTTCCGCTCATTGTCATCGGCATGAACTCCATCGCCGCATACCTGATCGCCCATCTGTGGGTGGGCTTCATCGAGAAAGCCCTGCCGCGCCACTTCGGCCGCGCTTGGTTCACGTTCGCCGGAGGGGCTTATGAACATCTGATCTTTGGCGCAGGCGTGCTGTTGACCGAGTGGCTCATCCTCTGGTGGATGCAGCGCAACAAAATCTTCATGAGGATCTGAGTTCCGGCCGGCGCGGGAAGCCGCGCCGCTCCAAACGCGTCGGGCACTTATATTACCGTTGAAATTGCTGGCTTAGCCCCGCCTCTCCGTTGACACCCCGGCCCATTCGGGATACAGTGAATCCATGAGTGACCAACTCCATTTTTTCGTTACGGTGTGGCTGAAGTTCTTTTTCCTCTTCACGCCGTTCTTTGCGCTTTCGATGTTCCTGAGCATGACCGGCGATTACACGGAGAAACGGCGGCGCAAGCTGGCGGTCATGATCAGCATCGCCGTCGCGGTTCTCTGCATCGGCTTGCTTTTCCTCGGCAACCAAATCTTCGCCATCTTCGGCATCACGTTGAACGCCTTCCGAATCGGCGTAGGAGCGCTGCTGTTCCTTTCAGCCGTGAGTTTGGTTCAAGGCCGCAAAGCGCCATCTGACGCCAACCAAGAAGCGGACATCGCCGTGGTGCCGCTGGCCATGCCCGTCATCGTCGGACCAGCCACAACCGGCACGCTGCTGGTGATGGGCGCAGGCCTCAGCAGCGTCACGGAAAAAGCCGTGGGCTGCCTGGCCTTGCTCTTTGCCGTGCTCTGCGTCGGCGTCATGCTGCTGCTGGCCACAGCCATCGAACGCGGCATCGGGTACCGCGGCCTGAATATCCTGAGCAAGCTGACCGGCATCATTCTTGCCGCGCTCGCGGCTCAGATGATCATGGACGGCATCCTCGGCTTCATCTCCAAGTAAAAAGAAAGCCGAGGGGCAAAACTCCCCCTTGGCTTTTTGTCCAGACCTAATCGCCTACAGCCTAAACGCCTAACAGCCTACGCTTAGAGCGCCTTGATGTAGTCGAGGCACTGCTTCGCCGCTTCGAAAGAGTGATCCGGGTCGCTCTCGTGCTCGACGATGAAGCAGGTCGTGCCGCCGATGGTCTCACACAGCGTGATCGTCCGCTTGAAGTCCACGGTCCCCTTGCCGAGCACAGCGCCCTGCGGACCTCCGAATTCCTTCAGATGGATGCTGAGCGTCCGGCCCGGATAGCGTTCGATCAGCTTGTACGGGTCGGCCCCAGCGCCAAGGCAGTTGCCGAGATCCATCTGGTGGATAAACGACTTGGGCGTGTGGTCGAAGAGAACCTCCCATGCCGTGAGGTCGCCGTCGACCTTCTTGAAATCGCCGCCGTGCGCGTGATAGCCCAAGTGCATACCCGCCGCCTGCGCGGTCTCGTTTGCGCGCGTCAGAATCTCAGCGACCTTGAGGCAGCCGTCCTTGATCTCCATCTGCTTGGGGTCGATCCACGGCACGATGATGTACGGGCAACCGATCGTCTTGTGAAATTCAATCGTCTTTTGGATCTGGTCGGGCATCACCAAGTTGTAGCCCGTATGCGTGCCGAACGCCTTGAGCCCGGCATCATCGAGAATCTTTCGCAGCTGTCTCTTATACACATCTGACGCTGCCGACGAATAGAGAGGTGTA
>CAYSXF010000070.1:0-10656 GCA_964434815.1 uncultured Lentisphaeraceae bacterium | reverse complement strand
GGGCAAGCGGGGACGCTTGCCCCTATCTGGTTAATTCCAAATTATTGTCGACCGTGGCATGAAAGGCCCCCATGGCATTTGACAGTGGCAGCGTGAGCTTCAGGCTCTTCTATCTCCAACACTCCTACGACACCGGGCTGATCGACGCGTTCGCGCGAAACGCGGCGCCGCCGATCGTGTCGCTCAACAAAGACCCGATCTCCGGCTGGGTCACCGGCCGGCACCTGCTCGACCGCGAGCTGACGGAAGAGAAATGCGTCATGGGCCCGTATCTGTACGCCATGTACATGAAGGCCGAAAGAAAAGTGCCCGAGTCGCTCCTGCGCGCTTACTGCCGCCTGGAGGAAGACGTCGAGCTGCGCGCCCGCGAAGTCGACGTCCTGCCGCGCGCCGTGCGCGCCGAGGTTAAGCAGCGCGTGATCGAATCGCTCCTGCCCACCATGCCGCCGACCCTCAGCAGCATCCCGGTCGTGGTCGACTTCCGCAACGACCTGCTCCTCGCGGGAGCGATGTCCGACAAGCTGATCGACACCCTCTCGCCCGTTTTCAAAGAGACCGCAGGCACGCTGCCGATCCTGCTGACGCCCGAGACCGCCGCGATCCGCCGCAAGCAGATCAACGCCAACGACCTCGAGCCCGTCACCTTCTCGCCCGACGACTCGCTTGAACCGCCGACCGAGTCCACGCTCGGCATGGACTTCTTCACCTGGCTCTGGTTCGTCTGGGAGAAGGACGGCGGCGTCTACCACCTGCCCGACGGCCGCGAGTTCGGCGTGATGCTCGAAGGCCCGCTCACCTTCTTCCGCGAGGGCCGTGGCGCTCACGAGGCCGTGCTGCGCAAGGGCACGCCCATCAACAGCCGCGAAGCCGCCACCGCGCTTTTCTGCGGCAAGAAGCTGAAGCGCGCCAAGGTCGTGATCGGACAGGGCGACAACGTCTTCTCCGCCACGCTCGACGCCGACTTCGCGTTCCGCTCGCTCAAGCTGCCCAAGGGCGAGCAGATGGATCAGGTCGGGCGCTTCCAGGAGCGCATGCTCTTCATCGAGACCTTCTGGAGCGCGTGGCTCTCGCTCTACGACCGCTTCCTCGATCTGCGCACCGACCCGAAGGAATGGCCGAAAACGCTGGACGCCATGAAGCAGTGGATCGGGCAAATCGGGGAGAAGGTGGAGTTAGGAGTTAGGAGTTAGGAGTTAGGAGGTGGAGAATACACGCCGAAATTGCGCTGTGTTGAACAAGTCCGTTGACCAAAGTTATTCTCATTTTCACGGTTGCCTTCTCAACTCCTAAATCCTAACTCCTCCTTTCATGAAGTCCGACCCATTTTCGCCTCAAGGCCGTCACACCGTCACCGTCGGAGACATCACCCTCACCGTAGAGACGCCGCCCGACCTTGACGCACTGCTGGATCGCGCCGCGGAACGCGATCCGCAGGCGGTCGATGCGATCCCCTACTACGCCATCCTCTGGCCCGCCGCGCATGGCCTCGCGAAGGATCTGTGGCAGCACCGCGCCGAATTGCAGGGCGGCACACGCGTGATCGAACTCGGCTGCGGCCTTGGCCTGCCATCGATCCTCGCCGCGCGGCTGGGGGCGCAGGTTCTCGCCACAGACTTCCATCCCGACACCGGCGAGTGGCTGCTGCACAACGCGGCGCTGAACGGCGTCGCGCTCGGCTACGCCCAACTCGACTGGAACATTTTTTTGGACGCTCGACACCCGACGCTCGACGCTCGGGAACAGATCCCAGCCTACAGCCTAGTCATCGGCAGCGACCTGCTGTACGAGCGCAGGCACATCCCGGCGCTAGTCTGCGCCATCGGCGCGCTGTGCGCTCCCGACGGCCACGCGGTGATCTCGGATCCTGGACGCGACAACCTTGACCTCTTCGTCGCCACGATGGAAAAGAGCGGGTGGCGCCACACCCTGCACGCCGAAGGCGAGATCTATGTTTGCCGCTTCGACCGCGTTTGATACCACTGTCGAAAAGTATATAGCACAAATGAGAGACCTGCGTCTCGAAGGGTAGGGACGGGCGTCCTCGCCCGTCCGGGCAAGCGGGGACGCTTGCCCCTACCTGATTAAGTCCAAATCCTTTTCGACAGTGGTGTGATACAGGCTCGGTGCTGGAGGGCGAGCGTCCCCGCGAGCCGGTGCGCAATTATCGGTACTCCTTGACCGCCTCGAACATCGCCAACAGATTATTGATCGGCGTCAGCGCCTGCACGTTGTGAATCGCGCTGAAGACGAAGCCTCCGCCCGGCGCGAAGACGTCGATCCGCTCTCTCACTTGGTCGCGCACCTGCTGGGGCGTGCCGAACGGCAGAGTCTGCTGCGTGTCCACGCCTCCGCCCCAGAAGGTCAGCGCAGCGCCATACTGCTGCTTGAGCATCTTCGGCTCCATGCCGGTCGCGGAGCACTGAACCGGATTCAGAATGTCGAACTCCGCCTCCACGATCAGGTCGAGCAGCGGCACGATGCTGCCGCAGCAGTGCATAAACGTTTTCCACGGCGTATGCGCATGGATCCACCCGTTCACTTTTTTCTGATACGGCAGAAACAGCTCGCGGTAACTCTCCTGCGAGCAGAACGGCCCGTTCTGCGTGCCGAAATCGGTTCCATTGGTTTGGATCACGCTCACCCGGTCGCCCACGGCCGCGTATAGGCGCGCGAGATTCTCGACAGCGATCTCGGCCTGTTTCTCGAAAACCGCCTTGATGTAATCGGGCCGCATCACGAGCGAGACGTACCACTCCTCGATGTCTCGAATCCCTTTGGGTTGTTTCAAAAACGTCGCTGGCACCAGCGCAATATCGCCGAAGGTCAGTCCGCCGAAGGTGCAGAAAAGGGCGCGGTCGGACTGCGCTTGCAGCCGCATCGCCCGTTCGGAAAGAATGGCCAGCTCCGCGTCTGCGATCGGCCCAAACTCTTCCAGATTATCTTCGGGGTTCAGTGACTCCTCATCGATCGCGGGCTGCCGAATGAGCGCGTCGAAAAAATGGCCACCCTCCGGCATCTTCGCGCACGGCGCGCAAGCGCGGTCGTCTCCGGGATATTGGAACAGCTCGCCGCTCGCGGCGTACACCGTGTTGAAGCCGCCCGGCACCAGAACCGGCGTGCCGTCGCGCAGACGCCACTCCTTGAAATCCGCAGCCGGAAATCCGAACATGGTTCCCGTGCCATGCAGAGAGACCGTGTCGATCCCGAGCGCCTTGCCCAGATCGAGTGCCACTTCGCCCAGCATCTGGTAGGGCTCGACCACCTTCACCGGCGTGCCGGGCGCGTCCAAGCCCAGCGCCTGCCGCAGTTGGTAGACCACGCTGACATGGATGCCTGTCTGAAATCCGCCGCCGAAATCCACGGCGAGTTTGTCCGGCTGCTGATGAGCACAGGTGGCGGCGATGCGTTCACGTGATGTCATGGAGGTTACTTTCCTAAATTATTTTCGGATGCCGGCATCTCGCACATCAGGCGGCCGATGTCATCCGGTGTGAGTTCCACGGTCGGCTTAAAGGACAGGCCAGCCATGTAGGCCAGCAGGCTGGCGCGCATCTGTCGAGCGACGGGGTTTGTATCGAGTCCGTTCTGTAGATCCATGCTGCACACGAGCAGCTTGCCGCCACCGACTCGGGCTTCGAAGACCAGCGCAAGTTTGTGCGCGGTGAACCAGTCGTCGATCACCTGCACGGTCGGTCGCAACTCGCGGGGCAACGCGTCAAGGATCATCGGCGCCGCGCGCGTGACGAGATACCACCACTGCCAGTCGCTGTGATAATCGGTCGGGAACTGGGCCAGCGCGAGGCTCTTGGGATCGCAGAAGATGCCCAGCGTGGTCGGCGGCTGGCGGTCGGTCCAGGCGGTGTTCCAGAAAATGCTGGAAAAGCCGAGCACGACCTTATCCTTATCCGCGTTCTTTACCCGGGCCGGCGGCACAAGCAACAGGACCTTTCCGCCGCCGCGCAGAACCGCGAGCGCTGCAGCGTCAAGGTCTGCGGTGACCGTCACACCAGCCGGCGGTTGCGTGTCCAGCTTGGATGGATACGTCCACACGTCCCAGTCGTTAGCGAAGGTCGTCCCCGCGATGCTGACGACCAGTTTGTGACGCGCAGGAGAACGCACGGGAGCTTTGCTGAGGTCGATGCTCACACGGCCGAGCGCAAGTCCGTTGCCGACCGGGACTGTCTGCGCTGACAGTTTTCCGCACGCCTCCGGCAGGCCGTCGCTGCCGAGGAGCGACCACTCCACGACAGCATTTTCGAGAGGCGCAGGGCCGAAATGCGCCACCTCGATATCCGCCTCCAGTTTCTCATCTGTCGTGAACACGCGTTTCGCCAGACGCGCGAGCGGAACCGTCGCGTTGCAGAAACGGCTGTATTCGGCGGGCGTGATGTAACCCTTCTCTTCCCAGAAAGGATCGAGCACGCCGACGAGGGCCGTGCCCTGACCGGGGAAATCGTGCAGGTCGAGCAGCTCGAAGCCGGCCATCCCCGGCGTGCGCAACGCGGCTTCGATGTCCGCCTTGTAACAGAGCGCCTGAAGCTTGCCCGATGCGAGCAGAAAATCATGCGCTTGATCGAGCATCCCCTGCGCGGCGAGCCGGTCGCGGAAGATCTCGAAGTTCTTCGGCTTGAGGTAGCCCGTGTATTTCTTCATCTCGTCGAAGTTCGGATAGACGCACCACTGGCCGATCTCGTGGCTGACGACCGGCACGCTACGCTTCCCGATGAAATCGCGGTAATCGGACACGGTCTGCGGCGGCTGGGCGTTGATGACGGATTTCAGGCCTTCGCCCCAGCCCTGGATACGCGGGCCGGGCAAGCAGTGCCACTGGTTCTCCGGCAACTCCGGCCAGCCTGCCGCACTCGTGAAAAGGTGCCGCGGATCCGATTCCTTGAAGTGTTTCACCCACTGCGCGAGAAAGGCTTTTTGGTTCTTGCCGGCCGGCTCGTTTCCGTAGGGTATGAGGATGAACGACGGATGATTCCCGTAGGCTTTCAGAATACGCTCAGTCTCCTCGTAGATCCAGCGGTCCACCGGCTTGCCATCGCCCACCGTGGTGGACTGGTTGGCCCATGAACACACCTCAACGTGAATATAGAAACCCAACTCATCCGCTGCCTCAAACGCCGCGTCGGGCGGACACCACGAGTGGAAACGGATCAGGTTCAAGCCGTGCGCTTTCGCGACGCCGATGATGCGCTTCCACTCCGCCACGTCGGTCGGCGGATGACCCGTTTTCGGGTAGATGCAGCAGTCCAGCGTGCCGCGGATGAACGTCTTGCGTCCGTTGATGGTGAACTGCGTACCCTGCGCCGCGAACTCGCGAAAACCGAAAGTCACCGACTTTCTCTCCGTATCATTAATCGCGACCTCAAGATCATAGAGCTTCGGCGAGAACTCGTCCCACAGTTGCGCTGTCCCGTTGGCCGCCGCGACGGGCAGCTCCGATTCGAATGCGCCACCGTTGGCCGTCCATACAACGGGGATCTCCACAGGCCGGACAGGGCGTGCGTCCCCTTTGGGCATGATGCGCAACTTCGCCGTGCCGGCGCCAGGTTGCCCAGTCAGGTTACCGACCTTGCCTTTGACGAGCACCGTCCGCTTCGCCAATTGCGGGTAAACCTGCAAATCGTCGATCCACACCGGAGGTGTCGCTTGAAGTTCGATCCTTCCGACGATGCCGTTCCAGTTGCCTTGCGTGTGGTCGCTGACGCTGTGGGAGTTCTCGCCGATGTCGATCAGCATGCGGTTGTCCACGCGGATCGTGAGCGCGTGCTTGCCGGGCGCGAGCTGCCCGAGGTCATACGCGTGCGGCGTGGCGAGCGAGTTGTTCGTGCCGATGAGGCGCGCGTCCACCCAAACGCGCGTCTCCCAGTGCGGGCGTTCAAGCGAGAGCACGACCCGCTTACCCTTCCAGTCCACCGGGATTTCGATGTCGCGCTGATACCACGCGGCCCCAACATAATATTTGTCCGGCTGCAGCCAGAACGGCACTTTCACCTTGCCCGGCTGGCGATACGGCGCATATTCCTCCTCGGTGAAGAATGATTTGTCCACGATGCCGCCCGTCCATTTCGTGTCCAGAGTCACGTCGTCGCCAATGCCTTGCGCAGGCAGCGAGCCGGGCAGCGTTACCTTATCCGGCAGGGCGCGCTCGAACCAGCGAGTGCCCATGCCCGCGTCGCCGCGATCAAGTTCGAACCGCCACTCGCCCGCCAACGATAGCGGCTCAGCCGCCTGAGCGATGCCAAACAATGCCAGAGAGAACCCTAGAACAGCCAACCTGTTTATCATGTCGCACCTCGCCATTCGATTGAATCCAGCAAACATGCGCAGTGCCTTCATTGGTAGGGACGCCTCCCCGAGGCGTCCGCCCTTCGGCAGTCTCAAGACAGACAGACGGTTCGGGGAACCGTCCCTACCCAACAGCTTGTTTCCATTTTCCAAATCAATCCACCAACTCGCGCTCGATCTCTTCCAGCGACTTGCCTTTGGTCTCCGGCACCCGGTAAAAAACGAAGAAGAATCCGGCGAAACAGATCGCCGCGTACAGCCAGAAGGTCTGCGCCGTTCCCAGCGACCGGTTCAGAATCGGGAAGGTGTAGGTCAGAATGAAGCAGGCGATCCACATCGCCGACACAGCCACCGCGATGGCCGCACCGCGTATCCGGTTCGGGAAGATCTCCGAGAGCAGAACCCACGTGATCGGCGCCAGCGACATGCCATAACATCCCAAAGAACACAGGGTAAAAATCAAAACCGACAGCCCTTTCAAATGCAGGACGTACGCGATGCCGATCAGCACATGCGAAAGCCCGATGCCCGCGCACCCGATCAGCATCAGGGGGCGCCGGCCCAAGCGGTCCACCAAGCCGATGGCCATCAGCGTGAACACCAGGTTGATCGCGCCCGTGAGGACGATGTTGAAGAGAATGTCGCTGACCCCGTAGCCGGCGGAGCGGTAGATCTCTTCGGCGTAATTGAACAGCACGTTGATGCCGCTCCACTGCTGAAGCACCGCCAGCAGCACGCCGACCACCAGAACCTTGCGCATCTTGGGCTCCAGCAAATCGCTGAACCGGACGTGCTGGACATCCTCCTTGGCCAAGGTGTTCTGAATATCTGCGATCTCGTAATCGGCATAGGCCGGCCCGCCGATCTTCACCAGGATCGCGCGCGCCCAGTCCGACCGGCCGTGCTTGACCAGCCAGCGCGGGCTCTCCGGCACGAACAGGGAGCCGACAAAGAAGAGCACCGACGGAACGGCGACCGCCGTGAACATCCAGCGCCAGCCGAACTGCCCATTCCACGACTGGCGGATCATCTCAGCCGTGGCCCCGTCGGCGACCTTGTCCGCAATCAGCATGTTCGCGATCTGCGCCCCGAGCACGCCGAACACGATCGTCAACTGGTTGATCGCCACCAAGCGGCCGCGCATGTGCGCCGGCGCCACTTCGGCGATATACATGGGCGACAGGTTGGACGCCATGCCGATGGCCACGCCGCCGATGATGCGCCAGACGACAAACGCCTGGAAGCTGCCCGCCCACCCCGTCAGCACCGAAGAGACCGCGAACAGGAACGCGGAAGCCAGCAGCAGCTTCTTGCGCCCGAACAGGTCGCTCAGCATGCCGGAGAGCAGCGAGCCGAGCAGGCAGCCGAGCAGCGCGCAACTGTTCGCCCAGCCGACCTGCGCGTCGCTCGTGAGCGCGAAGTACTTTTCAAAAAACGGTTTCGCGCCGCCGATGACCACCCAGTCGTAGCCGAAAAGCAAACCGCCCATCGCCGCCACCAGGCAGATCATCCAGACATACTTCAGATTGTACTTCGTCTTAGGCCCGCCTGCCGCCGTCTCCGAGGATGTCGCCGTCATCATCGTTCATGTCTCCCATTTACGCAAGTTGCTGTCCCGGCCCTGCCGCACATAGACGCGCGGACAAGCGAGTTACTAGCTGAATCCGTTTAGAAACCTTCAAAATCCTATTACGCAAGCGAGGTCACTTTTCTCGCCTGGAAAGAACCCCGTCGATCCCAAGGTCAAAATACTGGCCGCCTTTTGTCTGACGGATGTGAACGGCGACAGCGTGCCTTCCGGGGGACAGCAAAACCTTGTCCTCCGGCTGGAAACAGCACCGCTCGTAACACGCCGTATAGCCGGCCGCTTTCGCCACCTGCACGCCATCGATAAAAACCTCAGCGTCATCATCATGATACAGGTTCAGAGCCCCCTCATCAAGAGCACCGCCATTCCAATCGCAAACGCGCAGCAACCAGATATCCGCGCTTTTCCACGCCGTGCGCGGATGGCGGGAGAACGCCGGCTCCTCCACCCCGAAAGGCGCGTCACCCTGTTTCCATGCCGAAGCATCGAACCCCGTTTTGAACCAGTCCGCCGCAGGCTTCTGCTCCGTGTAGCGCCATGCGACAGGCGCCCGCTCGGCCGTCGGCATGAGGGTCACCAGCCGGGGCTTGTCCGTCACTCTCTTGATGCTCCGGATTTCCGCCGGCGCGAAGGGCGTGCCATCCTTCCGTAAAATGTCATGGTGCCAGAGCGCCGGCTCGGGCGCACCTTTCGGCGAGCCCCATGGGAAATACGTCTGTGTGCGCCCCGCCACCAAGCCCCAGTTCCAGCACGCGATATTCTTCTCTTTGAAAAACGGCAGATGCGTCTCGAAGCGGCTGCCATTCCCGCGCGCCATCCACTCGGTGCAGAGAACCGGGCGTCCGTGCGCGAGCAGACCGGCGACGTCGGCTTGCAAGCCCGGCAGCGGCCCGTAGTTGTGGAAGCAGAGGATGTCTGAAAGCTCCATGACGCGCCTCCGCATTTCGGTGTTGCCGTAGACGGTGGCTGTGACCGGCTGTGAAGGCCCTGCTTCGCGCGCCCACCGGAATGCGGCCTCCATGAGCGGCTGTGAGGCTGTCGGCTCGTTGTAGAGTTCCCACGCGAGCACACGCTTATCAGATGCGAACGTACCTACGACATCTTTCACGTACTGCTCCAGCTTGGGCCAGGCCGCGCGGTCGCCGCGCCGCCTGACCCCGGGGCTCTGCACCCACTGGCTATTGTGAACGCCCGGCTCAGGCTCGTCCTGTTTGCCCACCCTCGGCTCAGGCTTGAAGCAATCGTCGAACAGAATCACCAGCGCAACGGCTTCATGTTTCTCCGCAAGATCGAGGAAGCGCTTCAGGTTCCGCTTGAAGGCGGCGGCGTCCGCCTCCCAGACCGCGCAGTTCATGAACACGCGCATCGTGTTGAAGCCGAGATCCTGCGCCCAGCCGAGTTCGCGGTCGATCGTCTCGGGATCGAACGTCCCGTCCTGCCACATCTCCACGTCGTTGACCGCCGTGCTCGGCAGGAAGTTACAGCCGACGAGCCATGGCTGCCGGTTGTACCACGCCCACGCTTTTTCGGCGGGCCAACGCCCCGGCACTTCCGCCTCGTCCGCAAGCGCCGTCCCCCGCGCGGCGAATGCGGCCATCACCGTCATCGACCATTTCATCACACGATTCAAGTTGTTTTCCCTCCCCGCAGACGCCGATGACGTGCGGCCCTTGGATGGCACCCGCTTCTTGCGCCGTCATCCTCGTGAAGCAACTCATCAGCCACATGGGGCCTAGACGTAAAGTAATGCGCCTTTACGCGCGACGTCGAAGGCTTTGCGTTCGCGGGCCCACTCAGCAAATAGAGGCTTTAATGGCAAACCGGATTTCAGGTGAGCGCGCACACGGTCGGTGCCATAGAGCTTGTCGAACCATTCCGGGCGCACGCCCTTGTGCCGCCATACGCGGGCAGCGCCGCACAGCTCCGCGAGCGTTTGAAGCAAAATAAGCGAGACTTGTGCGGGCAAGAAACATGAAGGGTCGGTGACCGTCAGCCGCACGCCATCCAACTCCTTGCCCGCATGCGGAGCCACCGCAGCCACATAGCGATACGGATGGAACGTCACGCCCGCGAGCCGCTGGTGCGACATGCGCTCGCAGAAAGCCTCCGCGCGCAGCCACGGCGCGCCGAGCACGCGGAACGCGAGGTTGGTGCCGCGTCCGCAGTCGATGCCCGGCAGCGCCTCGGAGAACACCGTAGCCGAGTATGTCATCGCGCATTCCCACGTCTTGATCCCCGGCGAGGGCGGCACATAGGCGGGACGCGCGCCGTCCCACGCGGCGTCGGCACGCGACCACCCTTCCATCGGCACAACCGAGAGCCGCACGTCCAGGCCGAGCGCAGCCTTCATCCACTGCGCGGTCTCCGCAGGCGTCATGCCGTAGACAAGCGGCAGCGGACAGGGCGCGACAAAACTCGCGAACGTTGGGTCGAGCATGGGGCCGTCCACCACCTGCGGCAGCGGGATCGGCCGGTCGGCGACAATCACTTCCACATCCGCCTCGGCGCACGCCTCCAGCATGTTCTTGAGCGTCGCCAGATACGTGTAGCATCGCACGCCGAGATCCTGAAGATCGCACACCACAACGTCCACGCCTGCCAGCATTTCCGGCGCAGGCTTGCGCCGTTCGCCGTAGAGCGAGTAGACGGGAATGTGCCAGTCGGGATGCGGCCGCGTGTACGTGTGTTCGCCCGCGCCGGCCTGCCCGAAGAAACCGTGCTCGGGTCCGTACAGCGCCACGAGCCGCTTTCCGAGCGCGCGGTGCAGGAGTTGG
>CAYSXF010000069.1:0-10738 GCA_964434815.1 uncultured Lentisphaeraceae bacterium | reverse complement strand
GACCTATCTGGCGGGCGCGGTTTCGCACAGCATCCTGGCGGGGCTGGGGCTGGCGCGGCTGCTGCAGCGGCGCTTCGGCTTCGAGGGGCTGACGCCGATGGGCGGCGCGGTGCTGGTGGCGGTGGGGGTGGCGCTGCTGCTGGCGCGGCTGACGACGCGCGGCAAGCACCGGCCGGACACGGTGCTCAGCGCGGTCTGGACGGGCGGCATGGCGCTGGGCGTGTCTTTCGTCGCAGCCACGCCGGGCTATCAGGACGATCTGATGAGCTACCTGTTCGGCTCGATCCTGCTGGTTACGGGCGGCGATCTGGCGTGGATGGCGGGCATGGATGTGCTGATTTTGGCCGTGATGGCGCTCTGCTACAACCGCTTTCTGGCGATTGCTTTCAACGAGGAGCTTGCGCGGCTACGCGGGGTGAACACGGCGCTGTACGAGACGGTATACCATGTGCTGACGGCTCTGACAGTCGTTCTGCTGGTGCGCGTGGCGGGCATTGTGCTGGCGATCGCGCTGCTGACGCTGCCTGCTGCGGCGGCGGGCCTGCTGACGCGGCGGCTCGACTGGATGATGGCGTTAGCGGTCGTGATCGGGATCGGGGTGAGCCTGCTCGGACTGGCGGTGAGCTATGCGCCAGGCTGGCCGCCGGGCGCCACAATCGTCGAAATTGCGGTGCTCGTTTACTTGGCTGCCGCCTGCTTCGCCCGGCGGCGGCACCGTGTTGCGGTTTAGAATTGCGTCGGCCCGCATGGACAGACCACGCGTGTGGCGGCTTCTTTTTTTCCGGCAATTATTTGGCAAGGGCACCGGCAGAATAAGTTTAAGCCAAGTGGGAGCGTGCGTGCCAGCGCTGTGCGCGTTGATGAACAACACCACGATGCCCAACTTCGGGCGGTCGCGGCGGTCCGCCTGCGGCGACACCCACCGGTCAGCCCGCGACAGGCGTGAAAAAATAGAAAAGAGAGCGCCGTTCATCAACGCGGCCGCGATCAGTCGTGCGATGAATCTGTTGATTGGAGAAAAGATGAGTATGGATCGGGGAAACGGTTTTCTTAGGGAGTGGCGCGGTGTCTCGCTGGCAGCCGCCGGTTGCGCGCTTCTGGCCGCCGCTGCACCCGCAGCCGAGTTCTCTTCGGCCAGCGCCGGCGTCGGGCAGGTTTGGCCGCCGTCGCCCAGCGACAAGGTTGTGCGCATCAGCGGCATCTATCCGCACTTGACGGTGTTCAACGGCTATGGCGAGTGCGGCATGGGCGCGGTCATGCCGTGGGCCGACAAGCTCTGGCTCATCACCTATCCCCCGCACAAAACCCAGGGTAGCGAGGACAAGCTCTACACGGTGGACAAGGACCTGAAGCTGGAGATCCGGCCCGAGAGCGTGGGCGGCACGCACGCGAACCGACTGATCCACCGCGAGTCCAACCAGCTCGTCATCGGACCGTACCTGATCGACGCGGCGGGCAAGGTTCGCGCGCTGGATCTCAAGCATCTCACAGGCCGCATGACCGCCACTGCGCGCCATCTGACCGACCCGGTTAATAAGGTGTACTTTTATGACATGGAAGGCGCGCTCTACGAGGCCGACGTTCACACGCTGGCCGTGACGCGTCTCTTCGAGAAGCCCGTGCCCGGCTGGCACGGCAAAGGCGCTTATTCGTCGCAAGGCCGGCTCGTGCTGGCCAACAACGGCCAAAATGCGGTCAACAAGAAGACGTATCAGTATCTCGCCGGAACCGAGCCCGCGAGCCCCGAGGAAATGGGTGTGCTGGCGCAGTGGGACGGCAAGACGTGGCAGATCATCGAGCGGCACCAGTTCACCGAGGTGACCGGGCCCGGCGGCGTCATGGGCTCGCCGGACGAGAGCAGTCCGCTGTGGTCCATGGGCTGGGACAAGCGCTCGGTGATTCTCAAGCTGCTTGACGGTGGCGCGTGGTACACGTTCCGCTTGCCGAAAGCGAGTTACACGCAAGAAGCGCGCGGCGGCTTCTACACCGAGTGGCCGCGCATCCGCGAAGTGACCGACGGACGTCTGCTCGCCCATATGCAGGGCCTGTTCTATGACTTTCCAAAGACCTTTTCGAAGGCCAACACCGGCGGGCTGAAGCCGATCTCGACTTACACGCGCATGCCGGTGGACTACTGCGCGTGGCAGGGCCAGATCGTCATGACGCGCGATGACGCTTCCGTCATGGCGAACGAACTGGCGGGGCAGTCGCATTCCGCCCCCTGGTTCGGCTCGTGGAACGATCTCGAGAACCTCGGAGCTCCGGTCGCCTGGGGCGGGCCGTGGCTCGACGACGACGTGAAGGCCGGCGCGGTGTCCGACCCCTTTCTTGTCAACGGCTTCGCCGAGGGCGTTCTGCACCTGAAGCACTCGTCCGATGCCGCCGTGAATTTCGTCTTAGAAACCGACCGCGACGGACGCGGCGCGTGGCAGCCCGTGGCGACAGTTAGCGTTCCGGCCAAGGGTTACGCCTACCGTATTTTGGATGCGGAGCTGAAAGCGCAATGGGTGCGCGTGAAAGCTGGGCAGGCCGCCAGCGGCGTCTGCGCATTTTTCCGCCTGGGCAATGCTTCGCGCCCTGCGGTGCCCGAGCGGTTTCAGTCGCTGGCGGACATCGGCTATCAAGGTGCGGTCGTGGACGGCGTCGTCAAACCCGCTTCGAATGACGCCCGCAAACTGCTGTTCGCCGCAAACCGCTGCGAGAAATCGCAGATCTCAGAGAAGACCGCGTGGAGCATGGACGGAAGCCTGGCCTTCGCGCAACTGAATGATCCGGCCAAAGAGAAAATTCTTAGAACCAAATACGGTGTCGGCGACAAGCCTGGGTTTACCGTGGACGCCGCATCTGTCATCGTCACAGAAGGGGGCAAACGGTATCGGCTTCCGAGAGGCTCTGCTGTTTACGACCAGCCTTTCGCCGGCGGCTGGCCGCGTGCGCTGCGCGAAGTTGTGACTGAGCGCAACCTGCTCAATGCTCACGGCACGATTTACGAAGTTCCGCGCGGCGACGCCGGAGGGTTCCAGCGCATGCGCCCGATCTGCACCCACAACAAGCGCATCAGCGACTTTGCCTCGTGGCGCGGACTGCTTGTGCTCGCGGGCGTGCGCGCCGACGCGCCCGCAGACGAACATTGCTACAAGTCGGCAGACGGCAAAGCCGCTGTCTGGTTCGGCGAAGTGGACGATCTCTGGCGTTTGGGTGCGCCGGTCGGCACGGGCGGCCCATGGAAGGATACCGCTGTGACCGCAGGCAAACCGAGCGATCCCTATCTGATGGCCGGCTACCGCACCAAGTCTATCGCTCTCTCTCATCATGCAGCCCAGACCGTGACGTTCGGCGTCGAAGTGGACATCGACGGCAACAATCACTGGTGCCCATATGCGCGGCTGGCCGTAGAGCCGGGCCAGACGCTGACGCACCGCTTTCCGGCCGGCTATTCGGCCCATTGGGTCCGCGTGAAATCAGATCGCGACACCACGGCTACGGTTCTGCTAACCTATGAGCCGTAATCGGGCACGTTGTTTAAAGAGGTCGCGATGGGGAGAGCTCGTAAATATGCGCTTGCGGCGTTTGTCGCTGCGGTGACAATGACCGCTTCGGGGGCCACGCGCATCCTGCTGGGCGACAGTTCGGCTGCTGCCTCTTCCGTCACCACTTATCGCGACGCCAAGTATGCGGTGAACGGCGCTGGCCTGAACGGCAGCCAGCACACCAACACCGCCGACTACGTGATGTGGATGAGTGCATTGCAGGCATCCACCGTTTCCGGCCAGTGGTTCCGGGTCGACCTCGGCCAGGTGTTGCCGCTCGACCACTTCAAGCTTTGGAACTGTAATTACGGGGGCTCGTCGTCGCAGACCAACCGCGGCGTTCGCGATTCGGAGATTTACTTGTCCAGCCTTGACGTTACGCCCGGCACTGATTTCAGCGACACATCGCAGTGGACGCGCGTGATCAACAAAATTACCGTCGCAGAAGCGCCCGGCGTCAATTCCTATACGGGCGAACCGGACGTCAGCCTGCTGGGCTTGCAGGGGCGCTGGCTGGCGTTGCGCGTGCTTTCCAATTACAGCACGACGGATTTCAGGGTCGGCATCAGCGAGCTGCAGGTTTTCCAGGTAGTGTTGCCGATCACGGCGAGCATACCCGCCCATGTGTATGCGGCCGAAACGAGCCCGACCGCGGCCTCTGTGATGTGGACGGCCCCGACCAACGTGTCGGTCGTCGCCGGCTACCGCGTCTACCGTGACGGGGCTCTCCTTGGCACGAGCGTGACTACGAACTTCAGCGATCCTGGGCCGTTGGATATGTATCGCTCCTACGAGTATGCCGTCTCGGCTTACGATGCGGCGGGATACAGCTCAACGCGCAGCGCAAGCACGGTCTTCGCCTACCGCCGGTTTCCATTCACGATGCCATGGGACGATGCGGATACCAACAGCGTCGCTGACATGAGCGGCCTGTCCGCCGGGGCGGCGGACACGTGGGTCACTGCGACCAACGGCCATCTTCAAGCAGGCGTGGCCCAGATCCGATTCCTCGGCGTCAACATGGTGTTTGGTGCGGCGTTTCCCGACCACGCGGCCGCGGGCACGCTTGCGGCAAGGCTGGCCAAGCTCGGCGTCAACTGTGTCCGGTTTCATCACATGGATAACGGCGTCACCCCACGCGGCATTTTCACCAACGTGCCGAGTAGCAACCCCATGTATTTGCGCACCCTCGATCCCGGGCAGATGGACAAGCTCGATTATTTCATCGCCCGGCTCAAGGAACACGGCATCTATGCCGACCTCAATCTGCACGTCAGCCGCAGCTATCCCGGCTATCCCACGAACGGCGTGCCGAACTATTTCAAGGGCATCGACAATTTTGTGCCCGGCTTGGTTGCGCTGCAGCAGGAATACGCCAGCAACCTGCTTACGCACGTCAACGCCTATACGGGCAAAGCGTACGTCAATGAGCCCTCCGTCGCTCTGATTGAAATTAACAACGAGAACGGGCTCATCCACGAGTGGCAGAACGGCACACTCGGCCCGAGCCTCCATACGAATTACATCAGCGAGCTGACGGGCCAGTGGAACGCCTGGCTCGCCGCCAGATACACCAACACCGCCGCGCTCAGCGCCGCTTGGGCGCCTGCCTCAGCGCTGTCTTACGGCCGGGAGCTGCTCACCAACGGTAACTTTGCCGCAGCCTTTGCGCTGCCTTGGGAGTTCCGGGCCACTGCGCCAGCGGCGGCGACCGCGCAGATCGTTAACGGAGCGGCGCCGGACGGCGGCAACGCCTTGCGGATCAGCGTCACGGCGACTAACTCAGGATCCGGAACGGTGCAGTTCGATCAGGGGGGGCTCGCGCTGTCGGCGGGCCAGCCGTACGCGGTCTCTTTCTGGGTTAAGGCCGACGCGCCGCGCGCGGCGGACATCGGCCTGAGGCAGAATTATTCGCCTTGGTCGTCGCTCGGCGCGACCTCTGTCCCGCTGACCGCCGACTGGCAGAAATTCACGCTCGTGATTTCGCCGGGCGCAAGCGAGACGAACGCCCGGCTCGATGTCGCCAGCCTCGGCGCGCAAACGGGGACGGTCTGGTTCGCCGGGCTCTCGGTGATGACAGGGAACACGCTGCTCGGGCCCTCCTCTGCGTGCGCGGAGGGCACCGCAAGCCCGGAGATGCTGACCAACGGCAATTTCGCGGCGGGCTTTGTTTCGCCGTGGTCTTTTCAAGTCATCGCGCCTGCCGCAGCGAGCAAGCAGATCCTCACGAACGCTGCGCCGGACGGCGGCAGCGCGTTGGAAGTCAACGTCACCACCAATGACGCGGTGAGCTGGTATGTGCAGTATTATCAGACCAACCTTCATGTGACCAACGGCCAGCCGTACACCGTCACCTTTTGGGCCAAGACCGAACTCCCGCGCTCGCTTGAAGTGAATCTGATGCAACAGAACAACCCGTATTCAGGCCTCGCGTCAGCGACGGTCACGCTCTCCACCAACTGGCTGTTCCAGACCGTCGCCCTCACTCCGACTGCGACGGAGAACGCTGCGCGGATAACGCTGGGAGGTCTCGCCACGCAAACGGGGAAGGTTTGGTTCGCCTCGATCTCGCTGCGTGCCGGCACGCCGGGCTTTGGCCTGATCAGTGGCGAGACCTTGGGGCATGCGAACATACTCGCCGATAAGACGGCGTATGCCTTGCGCACGCGGGCCGTGCAGCGGGACTGGATGCGGTTTCTCTGGGACACGGAGTCCGGCTACTGGGCCGGCATGCGAGACTATGTCAGGAACACGCTCGGGGCGAAGTCTCTGCTGGTCGGCACTCAGACCTCGTATAGCCCGTCGCTCATGCAGGCCGAACTCGACGTCGTGGACAGCCACGCCTACTGGCAGCATCCGTCGTTTCCCGGCACGCCGTGGGACTCGAACAACTACACTATCAAGAACCTGCCGATGACCAGCGACACGGCCGGCGGCACCATTCCCGGACGGGCGCAGACGCGCGTCCCCAGCAAGCCGTTCATCTGCACCGAATTCAATCATCCGGCACCCTCGACGTTCACGGCGGAAGCGCTGCCGCTCGATGCCGCCTACGCCGCCTTGCAGCAGTGGGACGCGATCTTTTTCTTCCAGTATCTCGACAACACCAACTGGAGTCAGGCTTATTTCAACGGTTTCTTTTCGACCGCGCACGAGCCGGCCAAACTCATCACGTATCCGCTCGCCGCCGCCATCCTGCGCAGCGGCGTGATCGCCGCCGCCGCCAACGAAGCCCGCACAACCGTTCCGCTGGATCTCGCGCTCAGCCGCATCGCCCAAACGGACGTTTCTCTCGGCCCGACCGATTTCGGTGTCGATAGCAGGCTCGCCTTGCACCAGCGTCTCGCCGTTTGCACAGGCGCGGTTGCGGCGGTCTGCTCGCCGTGGCGCGACACCAACGCGACTGCGATCGTGAGCGACACGGGCGAGCTCACGTGGGACACGGCTCAGAAAGTGATTACGCTCCGCGCACCGCTGGCCAAGGCGATCATCGGCGACGCCAACGGGCAGGCCTTCGACCTCGGCCACGGCGTCGTCGTCACGCCCGGCGCAACCCTGCAGCGCAGCGGCTGGTGCGCCCTCACGCTCCTGGTCAGGGACGGCCCCGGCTTCCAAAGCCCCGGCAGCCGCATCCTGCTGACCGCGACCGGCTACACCGACAACCACCGCCAGATCTGGAGCCCCGGCATGGGGCCGACCAACGCCACCTCGATGGTCGCGTCCACGAACTGGGGCTCCGCCCCGACTCTGCTGGAGGGCATTTCCGCGACCGTCGTCCTCGCTCGCCCCGCGTCGGCGGTCAGCGTATGGGCGCTGGACGAGAGCGGCCGGCGCAAGGCCAGCGTGCCTGTGACTGCTGCAGGCGGGCAAGCCGCGTTCACCATCAGCCGCGACTACCAGACCGCATGGTATGAAGTGGACACGCTGACCAGCCAGGCGACGCCTTTCGGTCTCTGGCAGGCCAGCCACTTTACGGCGGCGGAGCTGGCCGACCCTGCGGTCAGCGGTCTCGACGCCGACCCGGACGGAGACGGACTCAACAATCTCTTCGAATACGCGATCGGCACGGATCCTCGCGGCCCGGGCGTTGACGGGCGATATGTGGCGGGCCTTGCGCCTGACAACGGTATGGGCTACCTGACTGTGACTGCCCTGAAAAATCCCGCTGCCACCGACGTTCAATTCTCCGCAGAGGTCAGCGCCGACCTGGTCCGTTGGACGAACGACGTGACCATCCTGCTGAATGACCTCACCACCTTCAGTGCCCGCGACAACACGCCCGTCTCCGCAGCACCTCGCCGTTTCCTGCGCACCAAGGTCACCCGCCAGTGAGAGGGATCACGTCATAAAACAGCGTGTGCGCCCTGCGCCGCAATGGTGTAAGATGATGCGCGTTGCTGAGGAATCGGTGGCGCGCGTTTCTTTTCTAAGGTGATGATGTTAGAAATCCTCATGAATCTTCTGAACGGGGAGAGGGGGCCGGACGTACTCCGGGCCCTGCAGGTGGCATTTCTGGCATTCCTGACCATCGCCGCGCTGGCTGTACTGTTCGCGCCTTCGGTTAAGCCGGGCAAGGTCAACTACGGGCTGTTGCGCGTGGCCGTCACCGGAGCGCTGTTCGCGATGCTGGCGTATCAGGCCACCTGGCAGCTTGCCGGTCATACGAAGCCGGATTTCGTGAGGTTCATGCGCCGCTACAACAAGCGTCCGAACGCCGCGGAGATGCAGGTGTCGCGCGGGCCGATCCTCGACCGGCGCGGCATGGTTCTGGCGGCACCCGTTCCGGGCGACATGTGGGGGCGCCGCTACCCGCTGGGCGAGGCGGCCGTGCATCCGCTCGGCTACTATCATTCCAAGTTCGGCATCACGGCTGTCGAGAGGGTCTGCGATCCCGTTCTCAGCGGCTTCGTGTCCGAGAAACGCGACCAGATGTTCGGGAAGGCGCTGTTCACGCAGCGGGCGGAAGAGGGCGCCGCAGTGACGCTGACGCTCGACGCGCGTTTGCAGCAGAAAGCGTACGACCTGCTCGAGGGCCGCAAAGGGGCTGTGGTGATCCTGCTGCCGCGCAGCGGCGCGCTGCTGGCGCTGGTAAGCTCGCCGGGGTTCAACCCGCTCGACCCCGAGGCGGCAATTGCGGATGAGGAGAACTCCCCCGCTTTCAACCGCGCAGTCCAGGGCCGCTACCCGCCTGGGTCGGCGTTCAAAATTTTGATCGCCGGAGCGGCCTTGGACAAGGGGCTGTCGCCGGTGTTTGCGTGCCCGGGGCTGGGCTACATGGCCGGCGCGAACACGCCGCCGATCCGCGACAGCGAGTACTACGCTTACGAGCGCAAAGGCGCGGAATGGCCAGGCTGGGGCCGCATGAACATGAAGGACGCCATGGCGCACTCCTCGAACGTCTATTTCGCGCAGCTCGGCGTAGCGTGCGGTCCCGACGCGTTCAACGCGATGATGGGGAAGGCCCGCGTGAACGAGCCGCTGGCCTATCTCAAAGGCGTCTCCGGCGACTTGCAGAGCGCGCGGGGCAACGTGCCGGAAATCAGCAAGAAGCGGACGCTGGCGCAGCTCGCGATCGGGCAGGGCGAGGTGCTGGTGACGCCGCTGCATGTGGCCTGTTTCACGGCGGCCGTGGCGGCGGACGGCACGATGATGCGGCCGCGGCTGAGCAAGCACGAGCCGGTCGAGAAGCTGGCCGAACTGTTCACGCCTAAGACAGCCGAGCAGCTCAAGTCGATGTTGCGCGACGTGGTGATCTATGGCACCGGGAAAGCCGCGAATGTGCCTGAGCTGGAGGTGTGCGGCAAGACCGGCACGGCGCAGGCGCCGGGAGGCGAGGACCACGCGTGGTTCACCTGTTTCGCGCCGCGCAAACATCCGAATATTGTGGTCACGGTGCTGGTCGAACACGGCGGCTTCGGCGCGAAGTCCGCCTTGCCGGTGGCGCGCGCCTTGCTCGAAGAGGCCGATCGTTTGGGCTATGTGCGCAAGGCTGCGGAGGGGGAGAAATGAGCCGGAAGAGTCAGACATTAGCTCCGGTCGGGGCCGCCGCAGGCCTTTTCCTGATCTCCGTCCTGGCCGTGTTTTGCGCCTGCCTGTCGGTGTTGGGCGTGAAGCTGAGCAACGCGCCGGTCCTGCCGTGGCAGCAACTGATTCCGCTGGGCGTCTGGCTGGCGGGCGTGCCGGTTGCCTTGATTTGGCTTAAGATCATCGGCTGGAAGGGGGACGCGGGGCTCGTCGGAGCGGTCTTCCTTCTGAGCGGCATGGGGCTGGTGATCCAGTTCCGCATGGGCAGCTTCGCCCAGGGGCTCGCCGCTCCCCTGGCGCTGGCGCCGTTTCCGCTGGGGCTGGCCGCGTTCATCGTGGGCGTGTCGATGACGAGCAAGGGGCGCGGCGCGTGGATGGCGTCGGCTGGCTGGCTGGCCTATCTGGCGGCGCTCGGCGTGCTGGGGGCGATGCTGGTGCTGGGCCGGAGTTTCCGCGGCGGCATGTACTTGGCGGGCAACTTGAATCCATCGGAGATTGTGAAGCCGCTGCTGGTGTTTTTTCTCGCGGCCTACCTGAGCCGGCGGCAGAAGGAGTTCTCCGAGACGCAGAACGGCATTCCGGTGCCGCCCTTCTTTGCGCTGCTGGGACTCGTGCTCCTGTGGGGCGTGCCGATGTTCCTGACGATCGCCCTCAAGGATATGGGGCTGATGATGCTGCTGAACGCGATCCTGATCGTGATGCTTTTCGCGGTCGCGCGCAGCACCGGGTATCTGGCGATCGGGCTGGCGGCGGTGACGGCGGCGGGGTTCGGCGTGCGGCTGATGTCGGCGCACGCGCAGGCGCGGTTCGACGTCTGGCTCAACCCGTTCGCGGATCCCACGGGCAAAGGCTGGCAGATCCTGCAGGCGCTGTCGGCGATGTACTCCGGCGGACTGTGGGGCGCGGGGCTTGGCTCCGGCGTCCCGCAGACGGTGCCCATCGTGAGTTCCGACTTCGTATACGCGGCGGTGGCGGAGGAGATCGGCCTGGCCGGCTGCGGCCTCTTGCTGATGGTCTACGCGGTGCTCTTCTCGCGCGGGTTCCGCGCGGCGGGCGCGGCGCGCACGCCGTTCGAGCGGCTGCTGTGCGTCGGTCTGACGGGCTCGCTCGCGGTGCAGACCATCCTGAATGTGGCGGGCGTCACCAAGGCGCTGCCGCTCACCGGCCTGACCCTGCCGTTCATC
>CAYSXF010000068.1:0-10767 GCA_964434815.1 uncultured Lentisphaeraceae bacterium | reverse complement strand
TACACCTCTCTATTCGTCGGCAGCGTCAGATGTGTATAAGAGACAGTCTTAAGGTCGCGCGCCCTTTGCATGTTGCGGCTGATGAGGTCATGCTGATTTTCCGCGCTCGCCTACCTTTTCGCTGTCAGCGATGTCACCTGCGCGGGCTTTCTCAGGTCAGCTTCGACATAAATGAGGACATCCACGCTGTTGCCGATCAGGCCCTGATCCGCTGTGACGTCGAAATCGCGCCGGTCCAGCGCGACCGAGACTTCCCAGCCGGAAATCGCGGCTCCCTTCATCCCCAGCCCAAAGCCCATCGACGTGACCTTAAGCACGACTTCCTTCTTCACGCTCTTGATCGTGAGGTCGCCCGTGACGGCATAGGTGTTGTCGCCAGTGCTTTTCCAAGCCTTGCTCTTGAAGCTCATGGTCGGGAAAGTGACAGCGGCAAAAAAATTGGTCGAGCGCAAGTCGTCGTCGCGCATGCGGTTGTTCGTGGTGATGCTGGCCGTTTCGATGACAGCCTCCGCCGTGCTGTTCTCGAGGCTGTCGCGATCCACGACAAAAGTTCCCTTCACCGATCCGAAAAAGCCAGGCACCTTGGTGAAGAAATGACCGACTGTGAAGCCAACCCACGTGTGGACTGGGTCAATGTCGTAGGTTTCAACGGCGGCCTGAGCAGGTACGAGCGAGCTAAGCGCAAAGCCGGCGCAGACAAATGCGAGTCTGAATCTTTTCATGGCGAATGCCTTTCTATTGATTGTTTTGATTCGGCGCGGTTCATATCGCGCTAGCGGCGAAGCACGAGCAGTACGATAATGATGACGAGAAGAACGCCGACCGAACCGCCACCGATCCAGATGCCATGAGAGCCAAATGACGCCGAAAAAGCTAATACGAGGTTCATAGTGTTCCTTTTTGATAGGACGGCATTGTGTTTGCCATCCGTTACGAGGACATAATACGCGGTAGAACAGCCTTCAGCTATAGGGTGTAACCCTACCATAAGAATCAAGATACAATCCCGCCTGACACGGCGCGCGCGCCCGCTTACGAACGACACGACAAGTTGAAATCCGGGTTCAAAGCAGTTACGCAAATCCCATTACTTAGACTTTGCGTAGTCGATCATTCCTTGAAAATCGACGACCACCACTGGCTCGTCCCCGACTACCCATGCGTCGTGTCCCGAGGGGAAAAGTGAAACGTCTCCAGCCCGGCACTCAAATTCGGTTCCGTCGTCCATCCGGACTTTCAAGATTCCAGAAACGTGATATTGAAAGTGTGGAGCCTCGCAACTCTTAGTCTTCGCGAGCGGCTGAACCGAGGTCGACCATTTCCAACCCGGCTGGAAAGTTCCCCGACCAACCGTGGCACCGCCGATTTTGATAAGTTCCAGCAGGCCTTTGGGAAACTCCCGAACCTCATCCGGCTTTCCGAGATGTTTCACTTCTGCTTTTTTCATGACAATCATCCTTCTTTGTTACGCTCATCACCTGTGCGAATTTCGGCGGTAGGTATGCCCGCCACCGCCCCAATGAGCAACATCGACGGCAACGGCTGCGATAAAGAGCGCAAGCCAGGCGCCTGTCACTGCGTGAGAATTGTTCAGCATCGCCGCCATGTAGGCGAGGGTCGTGTACGGCATGAGCACGAACCCCAGAATCGGCCATACCCGGTTATCAAATGCACGCTGGAACCAGTCCGTATACAGGAAGGCACCGAACATCACGATTCGCGGCACGGCCAAAGCAATAATGACAGCAAGACATCCCATCGCATTTCTCCTTGTTTTTCCAACACAAGACGGTAGTGGTCGTTCTTTAGCTCATTGCCTCGGCTCTCACAGCCGTCCCAGAAGAAGGAGGATGAGCAGAATCAGCACGACAAGGCCAAGTCCGCCGCTCGGATAGTAACCCCAGTTCTTGCTGTGGGGCCAAGTGGGTAATGCGCCTACAAGCATGAGGATAACGATGATCATGAGAAGCGTTCCGACAGTCATGATGCGCCTACTTTCTTTAGCGTTGTGTCTTGTTGCAGATACGAAGATAGTCTAGCCGAAGGGATGGTTCCGAACCATGGGGTTTAACCCTACCGGACGGACGATGATTGACCATGATCCTGACTTAGAGTTGTTTACGGATGGACATTAATTCCGTGCGACGGGCCTTGTCCGCTTTCGGATAGCTCATCCGGAGTTGATTCAGCGTATCGAGAATGATCTGCGAAACAATAAGACGAGCGTTCGCCTTGTCGTCGGCGGGGACGACATACCAGGGTGCGGTCGCTGTGCTCGTCTCGCTCAGGCACGCCTCATACGCCCGCATGTATTGCTTCCACAGCTTCCGCTCTGCGATGTCGCCGAGACTGAATTTCCAGTTCTTCTCCGGGTCATCGATGCGGTCGAGCAAGCGCTTTCGCTGTTCGCCCTTCGACAGGTGGAGGAAGACTTTAATGATCCGGGTGCCGTTGCGGTGGAGATGCTTTTCCAAGTCCGTGATGGAGCGATAGCGATCCCTCCACAGGGTCTTCTCATCGAGCAACTCATCGGGAAGCCCTTGGGTGCGGAGTATCTCCGAGTGAGCGCGGGCGATGAGCACCTCCTCATAGTAGGATCGGTTGAAGATGCCGATCCGGCCGCGCTCCGGCAGACACCGGGTTGTGCGCCAGAGGAAATCGTGCTCAAGTTCCTCGGCGCTCGGCTGCTTGAAACTGTAAACCGCGCAACCCTGCGGATTGACGCCTGACATCACATGCTTGATGACGCCGTCTTTGCCGGCGGCGTCCATGGCCTGGAGAATCAACAACACCGAATAGCGGTTGCAGGCGTAGAGCAGTTTTTGCAGCGCGCTCATTTCCTCGACATGTTCGCCGAGCAGCGTCTTGTACTCTTCCTTCGAGCGATAGCAGGACTTGACACGGGTCGGCCACTTCTCGGGATTGACCGGGTCTCCAGCCCTGACCTGAAATGTTGTTGAGGTGATTTTCATCGTCATTCCTTCCTCTTCACACGTATCGTGAAGTGTTCAATATCGCGGCGCACACACGCGCCTCAGCCTAGCCATTCGGGGTGGTGAGCCGTGCCGTCGTACTGGGTGGCGGTCTTGAACTGCTCGTAATGGCCGGTTCTGGCGGACGCCATGGTCCGGGCCAGCAGTTCGCGCACCTGTCCGCCGTCGAGCGGCTTGAACTCCTTCATGATCTCCAGGTCCTGTTCGAGCACGTCCATGCTGTCGATACCGGTGATCACGACTGAGGTAGGAAGCGTGAGGGCGTAAGTCAGGCACTCCTTTGGCGTGGCGATCTTGTTCTTGACGATGACGCCGCTGGCCATGGGTTTCATACCCAGCACAGCGATTCCCTCGCTGAGGAGTCGCGGCACCACATGCTGCGCGAAACTTCGGAAATTGGCATCGAGCAGATTGAGGGGCATCTGGCAACTGTCGAAATGGAAGCTGTGCGCGGCGGCGACGTCCAGCATCCGGTTGTGGACGATGGGATCCTTGTGGCCCGTGAAGCCGATATAGCGGATTTTGCCGGCCTTCTTCGCCTCCTCAAGCGCCTGGATGGCCCCGTCCTCGGAGAAGCAGCGGTCGGCATCCTCCATACGCAGGTTCTCGTGAATCTGCATGAGGTCGATGTGATCCGTCTGTAGCCGCTTGAGCGACTCGTCTATCTGGCGGGCGGCGGCTGGTCTGGTGCGCCCGTCAATCTTGGTCATGAGGAAGACCTTCTGTCGGTAACCGTCGCACAAGGCCTTGCCCATCCACACCTCGCTCTTACCGTTGTGGTAGTCCCAGCAGTTGTCCATGAACGTGATGCCCCGGTCAATGGCGGAACGGATAAGCCTGACGCTGTCCTGCTCCTCCTTCACGAGGCCGATGTGGTGGCCGCCCAGGCCGAACGCGGAGATGCTCTCTCCGGTGCGTCCAAACGTGCGGTAGAGCATGGCTCCCTTGCGGATTTCCGCAGGGCCGGGCCCGAACCCGGGCCAAGGCAAGGCAGACTTCTCGTCAACCGTGGCACCCCGCAAACTTGACCACGCCGCGAAGGCCACGGCTTGACTAAGCAGTTCACGTCGTTTCATGGGTCAGCTCCTCTTCTTATTTAGCACGCAGGCCGATACGTTCACTGCATCTTACGCTGACGCCACCCGGCCTCGCTATGGGGTGTATCCCTACTTTGGAGGCGCAAGAAACATTGTCTTATTTCTTTTTCCGCGCAGACGCGGCCCATCTGTTTTCACTGGCATAACCGCTGATTCCCATCATCAATCGCAGCAAGCCGTAACTGAGCCAACTGATGAACCGCAGACTAGCGGGCTGCCGTTTCCAATGGTCCGCCAAGATCCGGTGGCCCTCAGTCTCCACGGTCATTTTCAATTCTTGAGCCAGGGACGCGCCAAATGCTTCGTCGTCAACGACCACATTCGCTTCACGTGACAGCAGCAGGCTGAACGGATCGATGTTCGATGACCCCACCGTCGCCCAATGCCCGTCGACCACGGCGACTTTGGCGTGGAGGAAACTCTTGCGGTATTCGTATATTTCGACGCCCCCGTCGAGAAGGCTGCCGTAGAGAGCGCGCGCCGCATAATGTTCGAGGGGATATTCGACCTGCCCCTGCAGCAGCAACACAACACGCACGCCGCGCTCGGCCGCATGGATCAGCGCATGACGAAACTCGATTCCCGGCAAAAAGTAAGCGTTGGCGAGGATGATCTCGGATTCCGCCTGCCCGATCGCCCACAAATACGCCGCCTCGATGTCCCGGCGATGACGGAAATTGTCCCGCACGAGGAGTGCGGCGCTTATGTGCCCCCCGGCGGACGTTGCGGCAGGCAGAGCCGCGCCCCTGCCCGCTCCTTTGCGAAAATAACGCCACGCCACCAGCGACCACAAGCGCTTGGCGGACAGGCGGATCACGTCCGCCAACGGCCCCTCCACGGCGACTGCGAAGTCGTAGCGAGGGGGCAGATCGCCCCGTTTGTTCGTGTCGGCGACAATGTTGATCCCGCCGACAAAGGCGATTTCCCGATCCACAGCAACGATCTTCCGGTGCATCCGGCGCAGGCGCTTGCGCCGAAACGTCCAGGGGGATATCTGCGGGCGATAGACAAGCGCCTGCACGCCGTCCGCCCGCAAGCGGTCCAGCATGCTCTGCGGCAGATCCTTGGATCCGAAGCCGTCGATCAGCACATGGACCTTCACCCCGCGCAAGACCGCCCGTTTCAGCGCGTCAGCAATCCGCTGTCCGATCGCGTCATTTTCGTAAATGTACGTTTCAAGATAGATCTCATGCCGGGCCCGGTCAAAAGCCGCTTCGATAGCGGGAAAGTAGGCATCCCCGTTATGTAACAGCGTGACCCGATTGCCCGGAACTGACTCAAATCCATTCGCGGACAAGACAGACTGACATAACCTGTGCCGATGTCGTTTCATAGTGCTTCCAAATGGACAACGTTGCCGTTCAGTTGACAGGCCGCACATGGACGGGCGGCAGCCGACACGGCCTAAGCCGCTCGATTATTCGACCGCGTGAGCGATCTTTACAATTTCCTTGGCGATATCCTCAGGTGACAGGATAAAATCGATACACCCGCTTGCTATCGCGCTCTCGGGCATATCAGGCTGCGCCGCCGTGTCTAGTTTCTGAGCGATGGTAATGCCCCCCACTTCTTTTATGCCGCACAGCGCGTCTGCCCCGTCTCCATCAAAGCCGGAGACGATTACTGCGATCAGCTTGCCGTCCCAGTGCTTCGTTAGGGAACGCAAGAAAACTGTGATCACGTCGGGCCATCCCCGCGGCTTTGATATCGGCTTAAGGCGGAACTCGCCAGCGAGAACATGCAAGTCACGTTGTTCCGGGATAATGAACACGCGGTTGGGCTGGATGACTAATCGGTCCGTGATCAGTTCCACCGGCATCGAGGTATGCTTAGGGAGAATCTCATGAAGCAGGGTGGCTACTTTTCGCAGGTGATTGACGATAACAATCGCTACCCCCATATCAGCCGGCAAATGCCGCAGCAGCCGGATGTAGGCGTCGAGGCCACCTGCCGAACCGCCTACGCAAACAACAGGAAAGTCTTTTGCAGTATGCTTAGTTATCATAGGCTTACTTCTTGATGCAAGGGACTCGTGGCAACAGTTAACCGGTAGAACCGGCAGGAAAACGACAAGATGTTTAGACTTCGGCATCATGATCCATAGATTCCCCCGTTTTCATTGGATGGCTGTGTTCGTCTTCTCGGCGCTCGGCGGAGATCTCGACGGCGATGGCAGCAGCCTGCTCGGCAGGCATTCCTTCGGCCCGACGCTCATACTCCAGTTCACCCCGGTCGTCGCGTTCCTTGATTTCCACGTCTTCTGCCTGCTCCTGCTGCCCCGGCAGCTCGACGCGCAGCTCCTCGATGATCATCCGCACCGCCGCCGCAACCGGCAGGGCGAGCAGCGCGCCGATGATCCCCGCCAGAACGCCTCCCACCAAAAGCGACAAGAGAATCACGGACGACGGAAGGCGCAGCGATCGCCCATAGATCCGGGGAACGATCACACGGCTCTCAAGTTCCTCATAGGTGAGCATCAGCGCGAGAACGACGATAATGACGGCGGGGCTATGGGAGAGGCTAGCCGCCACCGAGACTCCCACAGAAAGCAGGGCACCGACGTAGGGCAGCACATCGGCAGCACCCGCAAAAAACGCGATGGCCAAGGCGTTAGAAACACCGCAGGCCTTCAAGAGGACGAACACGAAGACGGTCATCAATGCGGAGCTGACCGCCTGACCGCGGATATAACCACCGACGATGGTCTCCAAATTCATCATAACACGTGAAAGCCGGATATGGTGGGATCTAGGAACCACAAGGAAAAGGCCTCCGCGCAGCCGGTCCCGGTCGATCATGATGTACAGCGCGAGAAAGACAGAACTCAGGATATACGCGGTGACAAGTACAACGCGGCTTGTGAACTCGATGGCATTCGAGGCGGCCATCTTCACAAGGTCGCCGATGCGCACGTTGCGAAGCAGTTCGGCAAAGGTGCTAGTCAGCTGGGAACTTTCCAGCCAGGTCGCCAAGCGTTCCCGCAGGGCAGGCTCCTGCTTCAGCAGATACATCACCTGCTCCACAAGCGCCGGAATCGTCACGGTGATGAAGAGCGCGGTGACGACCAAGAGCGCGATGAAAACGATCGCGATGCCTATGCCGCGCCGCATGCGCCGCTTTTCAAACCACCGGACTAAGGGACTTATGGAGCCCACGATAATGAGGGCCGCCACGAGCACCAGCATGACCGGCAGAAGCCGCTTCAGCGCCCAAAGTGCGGGGACAAGGAGCGCCAGAG
The DNA here is from genome assembly GCA_964434815.1 of uncultured Lentisphaeraceae bacterium. Lineage (GTDB taxonomy): Bacteria > Verrucomicrobiota > Kiritimatiellia > RFP12 > UBA1067 > CAYSXF01. Next base: position 3,439 of record CAYSXF010000068.1, on the reverse strand, counting down.
TGACAATCGTGCCGCGAGAAGGCTCGATTCGAATCGCGCGGGGCCTTTCAGCCTTCGGAAGAACACGGGCGGATTTTTGGATTGGATTCATGTCGTTAACGCTTAAAAAAACGCTGCCGGCTGGCGCATGAACGCACCGGTCCGGCAGCAATCCGCCACGTCATTTCGACCGGGCTTCTTATTCGATCGTCATCTCGTTGTTCACGCCAGTCACGCCCCGGATGTCCGTGACGAGCTTACTGACCAGAGCCTTCTCGGCCGCGTTCTTAGCAACGCCGGTCAAGGTGACCTGACCGTCCACCGTGACGACCTTGGTCTTCACGGCGCTGGTCGAGCGATGCGTCAGCAACGCCGTCTTGACCTGCGCGGTGATGGACGCATCATCCATCTTCTCACGCGCGGTGCGGTCTTCCGGCTCCGGAGTCCCGGCGACCATGATTTCATTCTTCACTTCTTTCACGCCCTCAATGTCACAGGCGTATTCAGCCGTCAGATCCTTCTGAGCGATGCTTGAAGCAACACCCGTCAACGTCACGACCCCATCCTTCACTTCGACGGTCGTCTTGCCGGCGTTCACGTTACGGTGGAAAAGCAAGGTGAGCTTCACCTTTCTGCCGATCCACGTATCCGCGTTTTCGGCGGCGGCTTCGGCTTTGGTCGTCAGTTTGTTATCCACGCGGATCACTCCCGGCAAGCCCGCCGCGGTGTCCTGCGCCAACGTCTTGTGTGATTCCTCGTTCACCGTTCCGGTCAGCGTCACGACGCCTCCCTCGGCTTCGGTTTTGACTGAATCGTCCTTGAGGTACGTCTGATAAACAAACGTCTTTTTGAACGACGACTCGATCTTGCTGTCGGTGTCCGACGCGCGCAGCGGTGTGCTGGTGACGATCATTGCGGCGGCGGCGGCCGCGAAAGCCAAGGGATACATTGCTTTGTGATTCATTCTACTGCCTCGCTTCTGTGGGTTGTTTGGTTGGATACCTTTTTGTTCGAGCAGTTCAGCCTCTTGCTTTTTCTGCTTTCACAGAGGGAATGATAGACGATGGGAACCGCCCGCTTCTATTAGCAATAACCCTACTTCCGGCCAGATCCGCTTTTCTTGCCGCCGCCGCTGAGTTTGTTTACCGTGGCCCATGCCCGCGCCACAGCTGTTTTCTCGCTGAGGCCCTTCTTCTCATAGCCTTCTTCAATGTGCTCGGCCTGTCGCTTCTGTTTGTCCGTGTAGCTGGATTTATCGCCTTGTGGCATGGGTGACCTCCTCGCTTCATTTCACCTGCGATGTCGCGAACTCCCAATTCGCCAGATAGTCAATGAACGCCTTGACGAAGCCTTTGCCGCAGTTTTGGTAATCGGGATGGAAGACGTGTTCTAAAACAGAGGCATGACAACGCAAAGGTCGGAACTGACACACGGATTCATTCGACTTCTCCGTGGTGTGGAATGGTACACGATGCGTCGGGTGCGGGCTATGGGATGTATCCCTACCTCCACTGCCAGGAGCATCTGCAATATACTGGTAAGCATCCACGCCTAAGCAGCGTTCCGCTGGAGGGGCAAGAGCACCGGAGACCGCGGATTACGTCAACTCGCGGAGCGGAGTGAAAGGGCGCGGGGCCAGATCGGCGGTTTTTTGACGGTGGGCGTTGACGGACGGGGCCGATAGCCGAATGAAGGGATCGTTTTCCAGTCGGAAAGCGAACCCCGGCGGGCGGGCAGGCGCGAGTGCGCGCGACTGCATTTTCTGAAGTGACTAACTCCGGGGAGAATTGCGATGTTGTGGAAGAACATAGCGGTGGCAGTGACCATACTGGCGGCGCTGGCGGCGGGCGCGATGGAGTCGCGCGTCGTCGATTTCGACTATGTGCTGGGCCGGGCGAAAGAGCTGGCGAAAAAGCCGTATGACGACAGGTGGGGAGAGGTGCCGAAATCGTTGCTCGAGCTGACGTACGAGCAGTATCAGAATATCCAGTTCGATCCGCTGAAGGCGCTGTGGCGCGACGGCGCGTCGCCGTTTCGGATCGAGTTTTTCCACACCGGCTACATATACACGCACGCCGTCATCATCCACGAATTCACGGAAAGCCATGAGCAGGAAATCCCGTTCAGCCCCGGTTTGTTTTCCTATGACAAGACGGGGCTGGGGCGCAGCGTTCCGTCGTCGCTCAGCTACGCAGGTTTTCGCGTGCTCACGCCGCTGCACGAGCCGGAGCGGTTCGAAGAAATCGCGGCGTTTCAGGGATCGAGCTATTTTCGCGTGCGAGGCCGCGACCGCGGTTACGGGCTTTCGGCGCGCGGCATCGCGATCAACACGGTCTCGCCGCAGCCGGAGGAGTTTCCGTCGTTCCGCGAATTCTGGGTGGGCAAGCCGGCCACGCAGGCTGTCTCGCTTGTGGTTTATGCGCTGCTGGACGGGCCGGGCGAGACCGGCGCGTATGCCTTCACCCTGAATCCAACCGATTCGATTCGCGTGGATGTCCGCGCGACGCTCTTCTTCCGCAAGCCGCCGCTCCAGTTGGGCCTCGCGCCGTTTTCGTCCATGTTCGCGTTCGGCGAAAATACATTTCAGAAGCCGCCGGATTACCGGTTGGAGGTCCACGATTCGGACGGGCTCGTTGTCGCGGACGGCAAGAATCGTATCTGGCGCCCGCTGGTGAATCCGCCAGACCGGAGCGTGAGCGAATATCCGTTCAAGTCGCCGGTGACCTTCGGGCTTTTGCAGCGGGACCGGGATTTCAATAATTATCAGGACATGTTCGCCGGATACCACCGGCGGACGAGCGCGTGGGTTGAGCCGGGCGACTGGGGTGCGGGCAAGGTGCTGCTTTACGAATTCGCGGCGATGAACGAGGCGAACGACAATGTGGTCGCGTTCTGGGAGCCGGAGAAGATGCCGGTTCAGGGCGAGCCGTATTCGTTCAATTACACGCTGCATTTCGACGATTGCGACGCGTCCGCGCTTGGACGCGTGGTTGCGACGCGAACCGGACTTGCGCTGTATCATCCCGATCTGCGGGAGTTCGTCGTGGATTTCAAGAGCAAGCGCCTGGCCGAGATGCCGGCGGTGGCGCAGGTGAAAGCGGTCGTGAGCACAGCGCCGTCGACGCTTATCCACAGCCAGGTCTTGGTTAAGAATCCGTATAACGAGACGTGGCGGCTCATTCTGCAATTCGAGCTTCCGCGCTCGGCTCCGCACGTTGATATCGAAGCTCACCTGGAATACGAAAGCGCTCCGCTCTCGGAGACTTGGAGTTACGGATGGGTGGATTGATTCCAGCTACGATTCCGGCTTCCTCCTCAATTCAGCCAGCGGGAATCGCGCCTGCGGAGTGGGATGACGTGTACCGCCGGGCCGAAGCGTTTCTAAATGCGCTCGGCGTTGCGCGGCGCTTCCACTGTCTCTTATACACATCTGACGCTGCCGACGAATAGAGAGGTGTAG
>CAYSXF010000067.1:6935-10810 GCA_964434815.1 uncultured Lentisphaeraceae bacterium | reverse complement strand
CGGTGCCCGTGAAGACCACCTTGCCCGCCGTGCTGCCGACCGTCAGCGTCGCATTCTGCGCCAGCATCAGCCGCGTGCCCAGCGCGTAGTCGTGCCCGTCCGCCACCAGATTCGTGCCGCCGTCGTCCGTGAACATGCGGGCACGCGCCAGTTCGTCCGCATTGGTGAAGCCGCCGTTCTGCGGATCATAGAGGATGCCGCTGCGGAAACCGAACTGCGGCCCCACGGCACCGCCATTGTCGCTGACGCGCAGCTCAACGGTGTGCCAGCCAGCAGCCAGCGCCACGCCGTTGGTCACAGCCCGCGTGGCCGACACGACGTTGCTGATCAGCACGCTGCCGTCGATCGCCAGATAGCCGCCGTCGTCGAACCCTTCGCCGAAGCTGTACGTTCCGGACTGGGGCAGGTTCCAGCGCCCGCGGTAGACGTATTGCCGGCCGTTGACAAACGTTCCGGCCACAGTCTCGGAAGCCTTCTCCGGCCAGAGCTTCCAGCCGCTGTACGTCAAGGGCGCCGAGAGGTTGATCGTGGCCCCGCCCGTGCCGTAGAACTCTTGCAGACCGGACGGCGCGGCCAGTTCCAGGTTGCCGCCGTTGAACAGCAGCGTGCTTCCAAAGGCCAGGTTAGGGCCGCCCGCATAGACGGTGCCGCCTTTAACCTCGACCGTGCCGCCCGAGAGAGCCGCGCCTGTCAGGCGCAAAGCCCCGATGCCGCGCTTCTCGACTGTCGCCCCGCCCGTCAGCGCGCCGCGGTAGTCGTTGTCCTCGTCGAGACTTCCGATGATCAGGCGCCCCTGATTGGCCGCCGAACTGGTGATCGTCGCGCGCGGCCCCGAAACCAGCGAATTGACCGTCTCGGTCTTGCCGTTCAGATCCAAGACAGCCGAGGGCAGCGAACTGTTGAAACTGCTGTCCGTGCCGATCTTCAAGCCGCCTTTGCCTGCGCCGTCAGGAAGAACCTCGCTCTGCCCGAGTTTCAGCGTACTGGGCAACCCGGCATTGGTGCCTGGGCCGTTCGTGCCGATTAAGGTGCCGCCGCTGTAGTTGTTGGACGGGTTGTTGAGAACCACCGGATTGTTCTCGTATTTGATCCCGAGCCGCCCCGGCCCCGTGACCAGTCCGTTGATCACAAGCCCTCCTCCGACGAACCCGGAGCCAAGGTAGCCGTGATTGGCTGTGACGGTGACGCCCCGGTTGGTGTGGATGCTCACGGTATAGCTGCCATCGTTCTCCAGACCGCCGCCGTCGAGGATGATCGCATCGGCTTGCGGAGTCGCAGGCACCGGGCCCAGCCCGCTGTCCTGCGCCACGCGGATATTGCCGTTTGAGCAGATGGTGCGCCCCGTGTACAGGTTGTTCTGCCCCAAATAGAACCTGCCCGGCCCCGTGACCGTGATATCCGTGCTGCCCGACAGCTTCGACCCGCTCACAGAAAGGCTGTCCACCCGCGTGTTGATCACCGCCGGGGCCACCATTTCGTTCGTGCCGCCCAAAATACTCCACGCCGCGGCATTGCCGGCATTTGTATTCGCAGCGAGTGAGGACAGCGTGACCTTGCCAAGATCGTTGGAAATGTTGAACGTGCCGGATGCCGCATTGAACGCTGCCGCGCCGCCCCCGCCAGGAACAACGCCGCCGACCCATTTGGTCGTGTCACTCCAGTTGCCCGAGACCGCATTTGTCCACAGGCCATCCGCCGCCTGCGCGACGCACGCCGCAAAAGAAACCACAGACAGAACCGTCTTCAGCACAATTCCTGCACTCTTCACGTCAACCTCCTGCATGAGCGATCATCGTTCCACGAAACCTATGCTTTAGTTTAGAATATTAGCCAAACTCGGAGTCTGCGGCAAGCCACATCTCCGGCCGGCGCTTTCCCTTATTGCACCCGGATCAGCATGCCTGGCACGTACGAATACGCGGTGAGCGCTCCGCCCGACGCCCGCAGCGCGACGAACGGCTGCGCCACACCGTTAAGCAGCACGGTGACGCTGCTGCCCGGCGCAACACTCAGCGTGCCGCCCGCAACGATCACAATGCCATTCCGCAGGTCTTGAGCCGAGTAACCGCTCAACGCGATCGCCGCGCCAGCCGGAATCACGCACTCGGTCGCGTGCAGCACCGCGCCGCCGCTGGCCGAACTCCTCGCCAAGGTCGCACCTGGCGCGAACACCACGCGTCCCACTACGCCCGTGCCGCCGAGCGTCGCGCCGTTGGTCACGGACAGCGTCCTGCCGGACGCCAGACGCAGCTCGCCGTCGACGCGCGAGACCGTTCCGCTCGTCAACGTGAAATCCAGGGCGCGCGCGGAGAGGTTCAGCAGCGCGCCCCCGTCGACCTGACACCCGCCCGCGAGCGGGATCAGGCCGCCTGAGCCGAGCGCCAGTTCGCCCGCATTGACCACCACCGGACCGGTGAAGGTGTTCGTGGCGTACAGCGTGAAGACACCCGCGCCCTTCTTCACCAGCCGGCCGTGCGCACCCGCCGCGTCCGGCAGCACCAGCGACGTGCCGTCCGAAAAACCGGCCGTGTCCATCACCAGTCCGTTCCCCGTCAGCGCCCACCAGTCCAGCGAGCGGATAAACGCCGAGTCGCTCGCCGTCGCCTCGAGCGTGCCGCCGTCAAACACAACATGGAGCTTGCCCCACCACTGTTGCAAGTTGGGAACAGCGAAAGTGCCTCCAGCCAGCGTCAAGCGCCCCGTGATCGAGGCCGTATCCGGAATGTAGCACGCACCGGTGACACGTAACCGCCCGCCCGTCACGCGGACCTCGGACAGCGGGGGAACCGGATTCGTGGCCGAGCCAGAGGGGTCGATCCTGAGGTAACTTGCCGTCACTTCGCCCCCTGCCATTTCGAACAGCCCCTGTCCAGCCCCACCGATATCCAGATACCCCGGCACCGTCGTTTGTCCGCCCGTGACCGTCAAAGTGCCTGAAGCGCCGAAGCTATTGCGGCCCACCGTTAGAGAGTTTGCAGTTCCACCAAACGTATTACTGCCGCCGCTGATGCGTAGCACACCTTGCGTGTAGGATCCAACGATCACGCCTGAGCTGAACGTATTCGAGCCGCCTCTGATCTCAACGAGCGAAGGGCCGTGGCTGCCCCATTCGGCCCCGACGCCCGTCACCGTGCCTCCCGCCAAAGCCAAGTAGCCTGTCGATCCCGCACTGTAGCCGCAATACAGCGTGTTTGAGAAAACCGCGAGGCCTCCAGCAACCGTCAGGCTTCCTGCCCCTTGGTATCCCACATAAGGGGTACCTTTTACCGTCAGTGTCCCGTTGCTCTGCGTAAACGTGCCCGAAGAAAGCGCCGCGTTGCCGATGAGCAGGTTGCCTTGGACGGTCAGCGATCCGCTGGCCAACTCCATGCTGCCTGTGCTGCCGCCTACGTTCCCGACATAGGTGCTTGCCAGATTCGTGACGGTCCCGCCGTCGATCCGCATCCACCCGACGCTTGATATCACATCGGCCACGGACAGATTGTTGATGACCTGAATCAGACCTCCGGTCACCGTACACTCGCCGCGGCTGAACGAATACGCGCCAACTTTAAAGTCTTTCGCATCAAGCTCCGCAGTGCCGCCCACATAGCAGCGGCCCAGGCTGTTCGACGCATTGCCTACATAGACCGAAGCACCGTTGGTCACGACAATCCGGCCGCCCACCATCGACAGCGTTCCCGTGGTGCCTTGTCCATTGCCGCCGTTCGCGAGGATGAAATTCTGGCCGCTGTTCGGCATTGAAATCTCGCCCCCGCTCATGTTGACCCAACCGGTCGCCCCTCCTCCGTGCCCCACTTCGAACGGCTGCTTGGCCACCCACTTGCCGCCGCTGATGTTCGCGATCGCCCGCGCATTGCCGGCGTTGCCAATCC
>CAYSXF010000067.1:0-6925 GCA_964434815.1 uncultured Lentisphaeraceae bacterium | reverse complement strand
AGAGACAGATCCACAACGCGCCCTGCGTCTCCAAGTAGCCGCCGCTCAGATTGAAGATGCCCCAGCCGGTGCCCGAGCCGCCGTTGCCGATCGAGAAATAGCCTTTGGTAATCATCGTGCCGGAGGCCACGCTCAACACCGACGTCGAGACCGTTCCGCCGTGGATCCACAGGTGGCTGGTGTTGGTCAGCGTGCCGCCGTTGACGTTCAGGGTGCTCACCGCATTGTTTTGGCCATCGCCTATCTTGCACTCGTTGTTGCAGGTCATCACCGCGCCTGTCTGGACGTTCACGTCCGACCGCCAGGTTGAGAACCTGTCCAGGGTCACCGTTGCCCCGGATCCGAAGGTCAGCCTCGCAGGTGCGACACCCTGATTGACCTTCACTTCGCAGGTGTTGGTCGGCGCAGTCAGGAACCCGTTGCTGACAACCGCATACGAACTGGCCTTGGTGATATCGAAATAAAAGCGGTTTGTGACCGCGTAGGTGTTGCCGCCGAGATCGAGCGTGAGCGTGTTGCCGGCTGTCTGGACAACCTGCATCTCGTTGTTGGAGACGCTGGCGGCCCACTTGACCGTGCCGTCCGCCGCCGTGCTGAAGTACGCCCTGTCGCCTGCGGCCGGCACGCCCACAGGCGACCACTTGGCCGAGTCGCTAAACGAGCCGTCGCCGCCTTGCCATGTGTAGTCTGTCGCGACCACATTCGAGAACGCCGAAAGCCCACCAAGCGCAACCCACACAACCTGTTTCATATTCATGCCAGACTCCTTTAGTTTACCTATTCTATCAAAACGCAAAAGGTTCGCGCCACTGCGAAGGTGGCGCGAACCAAAATTCAGAGCCGAAATGGAAATGCCGCGCTTTTACCTCACGACGATCACCGTGCCGGTTGGACGCACAATATAAAGCCGCTTATTGCGGTACAACAGCGTTCCGTTTGTACCCGTGGCCGTCAGTGTCACGCCGCTCAGGCTCAAACCGTCCGTAGCCGTAAAGTCCGCCACGAGCGTCGAACCTCGCGGCACTTCTTGCGGAACCTTGACCGTCAGCGTCGCGCCGGACACGGCCACCTTGCCAGACACAGCCAGCACGGAGTTCGATGAGATTTCAAGCGCGGCAATCTTCAGCGTGCCGAAGCCCGACCCGTTGGCCGACATGACCACCGTGCCCGTGCCGTTGGTCACCGCGACCGTTGCGACGCTCAAAGCGTAGTTTGTATTGGCGGTCGGACCGGCGTACTGCACGGTCAGCGTGGAGCCGCCAGAGAGCGTCAGCCGGTCCATCGAGGTGTCGCCGGTCACTTTCAGCGTATCCGACTGTACCACGTTGAACGGCACACTGACCGTCGTGCTGGACGACAGCAGCGACGCGCCGTTGGCCAGCGTCAGCGAGGCCGGAGGCGTCGCGCTCAGTGAAGACGCGCTGAGCACGGCGTTGGAACCGCTGAGCGTCAGTCCGCCCGCGCCGGCGAGCGTGACCGCGCCGACATAATTGGTGCTGATGCCCGAGAGCGTCACCCGGCCCGCACCCGCAAACAGGATCGCGCCCTTGCCCGAAATGACACCCGGATAGGTGAGGTTGTCGGAGCGGTCGAAGACCAGCGTCGTGCCTGTGCAGGTCACCACGTTCAAACCGCCCAGCGTACCGTTGGTTCCGCCATCGCCCGCCCGCAGTTCGCCCTGGCAGAGGTACCACGTGCCAAGGAAAGCGTCGTTGTTGCCGCCCAGCGTCAGGCGGGCCGCGCCGTTCTTCTCGATCTGCGAGGCGTTGGGCCCCGTTATCGCGCTGGCCAAGAGACGGTTCGTGCTCTGGTTCACTCGCAGAAACGCGCCGTCATCCGCCAACTGAAGAGGTCCCGCATTTGTCAGAGCCGCAGCATTGATCGCGCCCAAGGAGCCGACAGCCGAAGCGCAGGGACGAAGCATGGCGTTCGGCAGGCGGTTCGTCGTACCGCCAGGCAATGCCACGTTGGCCTGCATGCCGTAGCCGCCGCCCGACTGAGCGAAAATGATCATGATGTCGTGCGTGCCGGCAGCGAGCGTGACGCTCCCAAAGACCTGAGCCAGCGCATGATCGTTATTGTTGTTCACCACAAGCGCATTGTCGATGAACAGCATCGAACCGTCGTCACTGGAGGTCGAGAAGGTGTATAAGCCGGGCTCCGTGATCAGCAACTTGCCTTTCCAAAGCACTTGGAAATAAGTGGCCGAACCGGTGCCGAATGGCGAGGGGAAACCAGTCCCTCCCGTGCCGAAATCGAAGTTCGCCCCCGCCAGTTGGCTGCCGGCGACCAGCGCGTTGGAAACGGTCGCGAAGTAGGCCGACGCGACAGCGGCACTGGTGTAGTTGTTGTAGTTCGGCGTAGCCCATGAGTAGTATCCGATCAGCCCCGTGTTCGAAACGATGTTGGTGATGCGCTGAACGCTGAGCGTACCCGGCGCGACCGCCTCCACTGATGACGCGCCGAGAACATTTGCGCCCTTGAGCGCCAGCGTCCCCTCGCGGACTTCGGTCTGGCCTGCAAATTCCGCCGCCTCTCCCGTCAGCGTGAGCGCAGCCGCGCCGCGCTTGTCGACGATCCACGACGTGTTGGTGCCCACCATGCGTCCCGAATAGACCGAATCGGTTCTCTGGATGGTCTGCAACACAGCGCTAGGCCCCGAGAAGTCGACGATAGCTCCAGCGGGCCCCGACAGTTCGTTGAACCGCGTCGGCCAGACCGGACGCAGCAGTCGCTGCGGCAGGACGTTGGTCGTCGCGACATTCGGCGTTATCAGATAGGCGGTCACCGCGTTGCCGCCCGTCTTCTCGAAGAAGACGATCTGAATGTCGTGCCAGCCCGCTTTCAGTGTGAGTGGCGTCCCGAATCTCTGGCTTCCGACCCACCCTTGCAGGTAGTTGTTGTTGGCCGCGACCTGTCCGTCGACAAAGACCATGCTGCCGTCGTCGCTGGCCGTGCCGAACGTGTATACTCCGTTTGTTTCCGCCAAGAACCGGCCGGTCCAGCGCACCACAAAATAGTCCTTGGATGCATATCCACCTTGGAACTTGGCACCATCAGACCCCGTGTCGAAGTTCGTTCCCATCGATGCGCTGCTCACCGTCAGCGCGCTCTTAAAGGCTGAGAGCACTTGGGTGATTTGCGCCAACGAGACAAAGTTGCTTGTCTCGGTGACCCACTGGTTCGCAGTGGCGGAGCAGTCGAAATACTCAGCCGTCAGGCCGAACACCTCGTTGGTGTTGAGCACACGTAACGTCGCCGCGGCGGCCACCGAAACAGCGCTTGTGCCTGCCACGTCCAGGTTCGCGACGAGCATGCCTTGTCCGACCTGAGCCTTGGGCACAATAGCGCCCGTGCCCAGCGTCAGAGTGCCGGTGCCGGTCTTCGCCAGCGTGAGCGAGGGCGCGACCGCCCCGTTAAAGGTGGAGGACACGTTATTCGAGCCCGCCGTGAACTGAGTCGCGGAGGCAAGCGAATCCGTCACGCTGCCGATGCCCGACAGGCCGTTCACCGCCACGCTCAGGCCGTTGACGTCCAGCCGCGACGTCGCGGCAGACAGCGTCAGATTGCCCTTGCCGGAACCGACCGGTATGGCACCCGCGACGCCCGCCTTGAGCGTGCCTGCCTCAATGGCCGTATCCTTGGTATACGTCGGCACCACGTCGACCGTCAGCGTGCCCGTGCCCAGTTTGCGGAAGCCGAGCGTAGATCCCAGCGGAGAGGCGAACTTGTCGGACCAGGTGAGGTCCATATTGTTGTTCACGCCGAAGTTTGCAACGCCGCCGATCACGGCGTTCTTGTTCCAGCTGAAGGTGCTGCCCGCGCCCGCGCCGATCGTGCCCTGCTGGATGTCCAGCGTCCCGCCCCAGGTGTTGTTGGTGCCGCCGAAAAAGACCGAGCCGCCGTCTGTAGTGAATATCTTGCCTGAGCCGCTCAAGTCACCCAGCACGGTCATGGTATAGCCGCTCCACGGGTGAGACTCCATACCCAGCGGTCCGACAACCAGACCGCGGTTGGCGTTCAGCGAGAAATTCGCGCCTGCGCTTCGAACCGCTCCGCCGTTCACGAACAAGTTGCTGGCGCTCGGCGCTGCCGGAACCGCGCCAAGGCCATCCTCCAAAAGAAAGATCGCACCATTATTGGTAACCACCGTGCCGCCGGAATAGGTGTTTCCCGCCGCGAGACGCACGACACCGTCATACTCGACCACCACTTGCCGCGCGGTCGCCCCGGGCCCGTTGGTCAGGTTGTTCAGCACCAATCCCTGTTTGTCGGAAACGCGAAAGGGTGTCTTGCCACCGCCCACGCGGTAGGTGTCCGACGCAGGGAGAAGGACACCGGTATAGTTCAGCACATTCTGATCCGTCCCCACGATCAGACCCGGACGGCCTGTCAGATCCAAGACCATATTGGTACAGGCCGCGCCGAGCACGATGAAACCCTGCGAATCGGGCGTAATGCGCTGACCGAAGTTCGACGCGATACCCGCCGCGTTCAGCTTCAGCGTCGCGCCGTTGTAGATCGCGATATCCGGCGCTCCCGGCGAAATGCCCAGCGCGTTGGTGTGCGACATGATCAGCGTCCCGCCGTTGATCACCGTGCCGCCCGTGTAACTGTTATTCGCCGTCAGTTCGATCACGCCGTTCGTGCCGCCGTTGATTGTCACACTTCCGCTGGCTATCAACTGCGTGTAAACGTTGCCCGTGCTCAACGGGGCGAACACGTAACGGTTGAGATAGGCGTAAAGGTGCCAGTGTAGGTCACGCTGCCGTAGAATCCCAGCCCCATGTTCGGCCGGCTGGAGAAATCGACATTCTCCGCAGCGTTGGCGCTGAACAGCGTGATGCGTCCCTGCATATCGGCCGGAATCAGCGCCAGCAGCGTCGCCACGGCGCCCGCCTTCTCCAGGCCGATCGACGCGTTGTTGGAAAGGCTGATCGTGCCCGCATAGCCAGCAACAAGCCCGCTCGCGTTGCGCAGCAGCAGGTCGCCCGCGTTCACCGTGATATTGCCGGTGAAGGTGTTGCTGCCTGAGAGAATCAGCGTTCCATTGCCGAACTTGGTCAGCCCGCCACCCGTCGACACGGGGTCGGCCAGCAGCGGCTGGGCTGCGGTCACGACGGTATTGGTCGGGACATCGAACACCGCCCCGCCCGCCTGAACATAGGCGCCGCTGAGACTCTGCATAAAGTCCGGGCGCGAATCGCGCGTCCGTATCGTGCCGCCGTTGAGGAAAAGCACGTTCGTGCCCGTGGTTGTCGAGGGGGTGAGCTGATAGGCGGAAAGGAGGCCGCCATTGAGCTGCACGGCGGCATAACCGCTCGCGTAACCGGTGCCCGTTGCCCAGGCCAGATTCCGCGAGGGGGCCACGCTGCCGCCGTTGATTTCCAGCACGCCGCGCGAGCCGTTCGCACCCACCACGACATCGCACCCCGTCAGGCGATGGCTGAGGATGCCGCCGTTGACCGTCAGTTTCGCGTCCGCGCCGAGTGCGCTGCCGACGTAGTAAAACCCGTTCGAGACATACACCGCCGCACCCGTGTTCATCGTCATGCGGCCCACGCTGTTGCTGCTGGCGGCCAACGCGATGTCTTTGTCGATGTCCATCAACGACGGCAACACGCCGCCGCCGACTGTCACCGTCGCAGAACCGCCAAGGCCGTTGCCCAGATACAGATAGTTGTTGGCGGAGCCGGGCATCGCAAACGTGCCTTCATTCAGGACAAACGAAAACGCGTTGGAAGCCGGGTATCCCATGTAGACGTTCGCGCCAGCCGCCGACGGCACCGTGAGCGACGCGCCGTTGCTGATCACCAGCCCGCCCATGTCAGGGAAGAAGCGCGCCAGGGTCAGCGCTCCAGACGACTGTACCGCCGTGCCGCCGTTCTCGATGATAACTCGCGTGTTGTTGGTGCCGGTGAGCCCGCCGAGCCAGTTGGCCGAATCGGTCCATGGCAAACCCGAACCCGCCGCCCCCTGCCAGATGCTGTCGGCAACCGCCGTGACACCGAAGGCGCCGCGCTCCTCAAAATAGTTGCTGACCACGGCGCTCGGACTCAGCGTGCCGTCGTGAATGCGCAGCTTGGCCACCGAGCCGCTAAAGAAATTGGCCCAAGCCGAGGCGCTGTTCGTGAACGCGAAGTCCCGCACACCGCCCAACGTGTACGAAGAGTCCGAACGAATGTTGAGAACTGTCGGCACAAAGAACGTCCGCAACAGGCCGTCCAAGTAGAGCCGCTCATTTCCGGCCGCATCGCGCGTCACGGCCACATGGTGCCAGGCGTTGGCCGACGGCGCGTTTCCGCCCCAAGGCACGTTATAGCCGTAGTGTTCGACCGCGTTCGCAACGTCTGTCCCAAACCGGAACTCCAAGCACGAGCCGTTCGCGACACCGCCCGGCCACATGTTGCGGCCGGTCCAGGCGAACACGTCCTCGGTCGTCGCCAGCGCAGGGTTGTGGACCCACACCTCGAAGCTCCAGTCGTTCGCGCCGCAGATCGAGGCGGAGGGCGTCACGGTGTTCGTCATCACCGAGTTAGCCGTCCCCGCAAAGACAACGGTTGCGACACCCGCCACGTTGGTGGAGTAAACCGGCCCCTGACCGCTCATCACCGGCAGAAACGAGCCGCCGGCCGTCCCGGCATTGACCCACGCGGTCACCGTCGCGTTGTTGGTCAAACTTGAGAGGCTCGCCGCATCCATATTGACCAGCAAACTGCCTGCCGTTTGAATCGCCTGCGCCGCAACCGCAACCAACGCACAACCCGCAACCAAACACCCTTTTTTCATGATCGACACCTCGGTTAGTTTTTCCATTCCCGTTCGTGACCGATGCCAGACACACAACATCTGCATCAGCCTATTGACATGTCAAAAACACGCTCACCAAACCCAGATAAGATGGTATAAGTATCTGTTTATTATA
>CAYSXF010000066.1:0-11000 GCA_964434815.1 uncultured Lentisphaeraceae bacterium | reverse complement strand
TTCTGCCTGTCTCGTGGGCTCGGAGATGTGTATAAGAGACAGCAATATACTTCTCTGTCATCTCGCCTTGGATGTAGAGCATCTGCGCGCCGAACTTGATGGACTCTTGCGCGCCTTTGACCGGATCACCGCCGATGGCGCAGTCGGACAGCACCTGCATCTTGCCGCCCTCTTTTTTCAGGAAGTCGCCCATGACGCGGAATAAGCCGGGATTCAGGATGATGGTGTTCATGCCGGCCGCTTCCGCCATATGGAGCGTGCGGAAGACGCGCCAGTCTTCGTGGTAGGCCTTGACAAGCTTGCTGACATAAATCAGATCGCGCGCATGCGCCCAGCCGCCGATCAGGTTGCATCCCATGAACATGCGGCTGATGCTGACGGAGCCGATTTTTCCGTGGACGTCAATGGGCTTCTTCAGCTCACTGATGTCTTTGAATTCAAAGGTGCGGACCGTGGCGCTGGTCACCGCGTCGGTTTTGTTTTTCAGGTTCTCTTTCTCCCAGACGCGGCCGTGTTTCTCGAAAAAAGCGCCCGCGAACGCGCCCAGTACGGGCAGCGCACTCAGGTTCTTGAGAAATTCGCGGCGGTCGCCAGCCAGGGGGATCTGTTCGCGCTTGAACAGACCGCGCTTGATGAGCGCCCCAATGCCGTAGGAGGGCACTGCGCAAATCACGCCCAGGGCGATGGCCTCGACGATATTTCTGTCAAACCAGAGGAAATGGCCTTCGTGCGCCGCGTTCGCGCCGAAGGGCGGCTGAGCCAGATAGTACAGCGCCAGAAGCAGAATGCCGCATACGGATGAGAAACGGATGAAAAGGCCAAGAATGAGCGCAAGCCCAACGAGGGTCAGTCCCCACATGTTCAACTGGTTGACCAGTGTCAGCAAGAACGGCGTGTCCGTTATTTTGTGAAATAGGCCGGCGGCGATCCACTGGCTGGACTTCAAATAACCGGCGGCGCTCCAATTTCCCTGCAACAGTTTCCAGAGGCCTTCATATAAAAAGTGCCAGCCAACAAAAAACCTCAGAATCGTAACCCAATACGACTTTTTCATCGCCCCCCCTTTTTAAGAACCGGTATCCACTCACTCGCTTCCCATAGCTTCGCGCTAAACAACCTGATTGTCACAACCATCATTCATTATGCGGGGGGGATGAAAAGAGTCAACCCCGAAAATCCGGCACCCTGAAAAAACCGCGCAATTAAATTTTGTCTCCTGGCCAGACCGCCCGAAACTAACCGCCACATCAGCGACCGCCAACCGCAGGGGCCTGACTGCTGACGACCTGCAGCACCGTGCCGCGTTGAACCGGCACGGGAACCGCACTGCCATGCCAGAGATACTTGGCGGAACTGGCGACCGCAGGCAGCGGCACATGGGTGTAAAGATACTCCATGACGGCCGGGGCGGATGCGAGAACCACGCTCGGATTCGGATTGAAACCGCCGTAGCGCCACAGATACCCCCATCCATCCAAACGGTAGCACCCTAAGAAATCCTGCGTAGCGCCAGCCAGGAGCGCGAGGTGCCCCGGATCCGAACGCGGCAAACCCCGATTGACGACTGCGCTAAGCAGGGCGAGCTGCGCGGACAGCGCTGGGCCGAACACGGTCTGCCCGGCGGCTGTGACCGTCATCGCCTCCGCCGCCTGAGACGTACCTCCGCCTCCGACGGGCAGGCCGAGGCTGCTCATCCCGGCACTCCCGAGCGTCTCCGTCTTCCAGCCGCCGGACTGCCAGGCTGCCGTGTAGAACGAGTAGCCCGCTGTCTCCCACCACGAGCCACCCCGGTTCACATAGTCACGGATCAATCCGATCATGGCCAAGCCCTGACCCTGCCCCGCCTCGGGAAAAATCTCGCCTCCCGGATTGATGATGGCCAAATAGTTGGTGGGGCCTGATTGCAGTGCGGCAACGAGGTTGCTGACGCTGGTGATTTGCCTGACAGGCACACCGTACTGCAGCGCAAGGCTGGACTGACCGAACGTTTGCAGCCAGTCAGAGGGAGTGATCGTCGTCCACGACTGAGGCATGCCTGACACGTTTAAAATGCCGATGGCCGGCTTGCCGCCCGGCCACAGGCTTGGTGCGAGGCCCGCCAGCGCAGCCGGCGGCTGAAGGCGCTCTTGCCCCGGCTTCATCCCGAGACTGATCTTAAGCGCGCTGCCCTGAGCCTGGCCCTGAACAGATTCGCCATCGAGCTGCACGACAGAGACGCGGCCGACGCCGGACGGCAGCGCGACAGCCACAGCTCGCTCGCCAGCCGAGTAGATCCAGAACTCCACACGGCTGTCGCTCGCTTCGGCAACATACGAGACCGGTTGCGCCGCAGAGTCGCCCGAAATTACATTGGCGGCGATCATGCCCGGCGCAGCAGCTGCGAACCCATATGGAGACAGACTGTAGCCGGAGGCCGACCGCGGCTGCGGTCCCAAATTCACCGCGATGCTGACCGGCCCATACACAGCCCCGATGGTGCCGCTGTCGGCACTTGAAACAACGTCCGTCCACGCATGGCAGAACGCCGCCAGCGGCTCGCCGGTATAACGCGAGCAAACGGATTTCTGAACCCTGTCCAGCCAGAGAAGCCACTGCAGTGAGGCTGGCGTGTCAAGGTCGGTCGCGTTCATCCTGATGCCCATGCCGTAGCCGAGCCCGAGTGTCCATGACAGCACCTCATCGCTCGTCACGGACTGGCCGAGGTTGTGGTGAGCCAGCGCGAGCTTGTCATGCGCGATCTGCTGAACAAGCGGGAAGATCCGCCAGGTTCCGGGCGCATAGCGGTCGCGGAGAAAGGTGCGCCAGTCGGGCGCGTTGGTCGTTGGCACGAGGCCCCACGTCATGCCGCAGAACTGAGACTCGTAGTTCACAACGCGGTCCCAGCCGTTCTCGGTGGCGAGCGGCAGCGACGCGCAGTCCTCGGCGGCTTGCGCAGCCATGCCGGCCGCATAGGCGTACGGCGTAGGCGAAGCCGCGTTGTAATCGTATTTCCAGCTGCGCGCGCCGATCTGATCCTCAAACAGGAGATTGACCGGATACACCGCCGTGAACTGGCCGACGGTCGCATGGTTCGCGGCGCGCACGGAAGGATGCCACTGGCAGACGGTGTAGCCGTCGTTGGTGCCGTACGCCTCATAAGAGAACGCTCCGTCTGAATTCACCAGCAGCGGCGCGGTTCCGACGGCAACGAATGTCGGGCCGCGCGGATGGTCGCACCACCAGGTGGGATTCGTGTAGGGCATGAACAGCAAGCCCTGCTGACGACACTGCTGGAGCAGATTCGAGAACTCCGTGGATGTGCCGAAACTGGCGATGGGCGGCAGGTGATCGGGATACTGTTTGTCGAAACCGCCGTGCAGGTATTGGTCGACGTGTACCAGGGCGGGCGAAGGGAGCTGGGACAGGTGAGCAGAGAGCTGCGCACAGGTTCCGTCCAGTTTGATCAGGACCGACTGTTTGAAACTCGCGAGCGTATCTGGCTGCATTTTTTCCGCCAGGGAGCGGCTGATGCCATTTGCCAGACAATACGCTTGAACCGCCGTTGCCACCGGTAGGCCGACGGTCAGCCGGACCGCGGGCGACTGCCACGTCTGATTGGACGCGACGTAGGCGCCGAACGCCCGTTCCAGATACCCGCCCGTCACATCAGCGCCCCAAGCCAGGCGGCCGGCGACAAAGAGCACTGCCGGATTCGTCGCGCCGGCCCAAGGCGTCTCAGGCTCGGGCTGCACGCCAAACAGCGTCACATTTCCCTCCTTCGACTCGAGCTGAAGGAAGTCGGCAAAAGCCGGCGGGTAGCCGATGCTGCAACTATAATAGGGCTGGGACTGCAAAGCGTAATAGAACGGGTACCCCCCCACCTCGAACCAATTGCCGCCGGCGCGCACGTAGGTGCCGACCGAAGCGACCGTCTGTGTCATCCCGCCCGATAGGAGTGCGGGCGTCGATTCGCCGTAGGGGTTCAGCACGGCCAGAAAATTGGTGGCCGACAGCGCGTCCAGCATCGCCTGAGCGTTTGAGAGTTCGACGATCTGGACGCCCGCAGACGCAAGCGCAGCCGAACTGTTTAAGCGGCTGCGCCAATTGCTGACCGTCGCGGCTGCCCAGCCTCCGCTGGCGGGCCCGCGCTCCAGGGCGAGCAGCGCGACTTTTGTCCGGCTGCCGGGCGATTGCGCGAGGTGCTCAATGGCGGCGACCACGATGTCCAGCGCCAGCGGCGCACGCGCAGTATCCACCTGGCCGCCCAGCCGCAGCAACCAC
The DNA here is from genome assembly GCA_964434815.1 of uncultured Lentisphaeraceae bacterium. Lineage (GTDB taxonomy): Bacteria > Verrucomicrobiota > Kiritimatiellia > RFP12 > UBA1067 > CAYSXF01. The sequence continues at coordinate 6,740 of CAYSXF010000066.1, read as the reverse complement.
CCTGCGCCGCCCAGGTGGCTACCAGAGAAAAACGCGCCGTTGGTAGAACTGAGCAGCACGAGATCGGTTTGTCCGGTCGCCGGAGGACGGTTCACCAACGCGCTTGCACCGCTCCACTTGTTGGACAGGGAGGCACCCAGCCACGCAAGACCATCCGCCGTGAACGTGACGGGCACCGCCGGATCGTTCGACGGTCGCGAAACCAAGTACCCGCCGTATAGGCTGCGGTATCCAGTCGCACCTGCGGACGTCGTCGTCCAGCCCGCCGGGTGGTCTTCCGGCTGCGGCTGAAAGAACGCCTCGTTATACTCCGCGCCCACACCGTCACTAGACGAATTTGGAGCGACCAGCCGCTGGACACCCGCCGGTGTGAAGCGCAGCCGCGCCGGGAGGCTGAATTCGAGAACGGTCTTGCGCTTCGACTGGAGGCCTGCAGACAGACCCACACCCTCGTCGCGAGCGGTCAGCGTGACCGTCGCCGCGATGTCCGCGTTGCTGTAAACGAGAGACAGCGTGTCACTGTCCGGCGGCAACATACACCGGAACGAGTTGGATAGGGACCCAACCTGAAACGCTGCGGCATTCAGACTGCCGCCTTCCTTGAAGGTCGCCGACCAGAGCCCCGCTTCGCCACCGACCGCGATGGCATCGCCATTTGCGGCAACAGACACGATGCTCCCGTTCGTGTCGCTGACCACGAGGTTGTAATGGGCACCCGCAAACAAAAATCCGCCAGAAACATGTTGGATACCGCCGCCAAGAACCCTCAAGCCGGACAGCATCAGAACCGTCAATGCCAAAACATGCACTCCCCCGCACCGGCGTGTTTTGATTTGAGGTTGCTTCACTTCCATTTAAAAATTTCCCACATTCTGTCCGGAGAACAGCAACAGCATGAATCTGGGCACGACGTCCGCATAATCCAGCCGGTTCGGTATTCGCATGAGTTTGCCAGAACCTGAGCCTGTGTTCACGCTTATTCTGGGACTCAGCGTGATGATGAAAATCGCATCGCTGGACGCTGACATTGACACAGCCGGGGTGCTCTGTTATTATCGCCCAATTAAATCCAGTATACATACCAGTATCTCTGCTTATGCGCGGCTGGCGCAGGAGCTGAGGAAGGACGTGGCGAAGGGTGAGTACGCGCCGGGCGCACATGTCGCATCGGAGCACGACCTTGCGCGGAGGCACAAGCTTTCGCGGGTCACGGTGAGGCGGGCCACAGAGCTGTTGGTCGCCGAAGGGCTGTTGGAGCGCCGGGCAGGCAAGGGGCTTTACGTGTGCGAGGCGGAGCCGGTGCTCACACGGGTGGTGAAGGTCATTGTCGGCAACCTCGCGTGGGAACCCTCAGTGCGGATCGCGCGCGGCGCGCAGCAGGTGGCAGGCAAGTTCGGCATTGAGATTCAGGTGTGCGACGCGCACGGGAGTCAGAGCGAGAATCTCGACACGTTACTGAAGTTGCCCACGAACGGCGCCAGCGGGGCGATCCTGTTGGCGCTGCATACGGCGGCGTTCACTGAGGCTGTCGTGCGCGTGAAGGCGCAAGGCTTTCCACTGGTAGTGGTTGATCATTGCCCAAAGGAGATTGCGGTGCCCGCTGTGGTCGCCGACAACTATCAGGGCGGCATCATGGTCGGTCGGCATCTTGCGGGGCTCGGCCACTCGCGCGTGGCGTTCGTGGGCGACTGCGTGGCCTCGACTGTGCGCGCCCGCCTAGACGGTTTCCGCGACGCGCTGGCTGAGGCCGGCGTGACCCTGCCGCGCGACAGCGTGGTGGACATCACGCCGGATGATCCGCTGGCGGACTGGAGCGAACAGGTGAGGCAGGCGGTGGAGGGTGTGCTGCGGACGAAGGTGAGGCCCACTGCGGTCTTCTGCAGTTGCGACGCGGTGGCCCGCGCCTGCTACCGCGCCTGCACCGCGCTGGGGCTGCGCATCCCACAGGATCTGAGCCTGGTGGGCTTTGACGACGATCCGCTGGCCGAGTGGCTGTCGCCGCCGCTGACCACGGTGCGCCAGCCTTTCACGGAACTGGGGCGGACCGCGATGACGCTTCTGCACGGGCAGTTGGCTGGGCAGCCGGCGGAGCCTGTGACCGTGACGTTGCCGGTGGAGTGGGTGGAGCGCGGGTCGACCGCGGCGCCGGGAGTGAAGAGAGCCAAGGGAAAAGTATCAACGCAAAGGCGCAAGGAAAAATAGCCAATGAGAAGAGTGTGTCTGACGTTGCTGCTGTGCGCGGCCGGTGTGAGGGCGGCTTCGCTGATTCCGAACGGGAGTCTCGAAAAGACTGCGGGCCAGTGGCCGGAGGGCTGGCCGCGCCACGAGCACTCCGCTTATCTGGAAGAAGGCGGAAACCACTTCCTTCGCCAGACGGCTGAGCCGGGCGAGATGGTCATGATGTACCAGAGCATTCCTCTGCCCAAGGGCGCAGAGGCGTTCAAGCTCTCGTTCCGAGTACGCTGGGAGGGCGTGAAGGTCGGCAAGGAGAAGTGGTTCGACGCGCGGGTGATCGTGGATTTCAAGGACGCGACGGGTCAGAAGCTGCCCGGCGGGCCGGGCCATCCGAACTTCAAGGGCACCTCGAAGGGCTGGGAGACGCGCGTCCTCGGACTGGTCGTGCCGCCGGGCGCCGCTACGCTGGAGATCATGCCCACGCTTTTCAATGCCGCTGCAGGCACGCTGGACATCGACGACATGGAGCTGACGCCGGTTCCGCTGGAGGAAGCGGGTTTCGTGGCGTACACGCTCAGCGGGCCGCTGGCGGCGACCGAGGGATGCAAAAGCGCTGAACTGGCTGTGAAGGGCAACCGCCTGGTGAACAAGGCCGACGGAAGCGAGGTCTGGCTACAAGGCGTGGCCATCGCCAGCCTCGAATGGTCGGCTGGCGGGGACCATGTTCTGGAGTCGGTGACCCATGCTCTGACCGAGTGGCACGCGAATGTGATCCGGCTGGCGCTGGGCTCCAAGTTCTGGTTCGGGGTCGGGCCTTGGCAAAACGACAAGGGAATCAAATACCGGGCGCTGGTCGACGCGGTGGTCCGTCAGGCCGAGCAGAAAGGCGCGTGGGTGGTGATCGACCTGCACGAGTATCGCGCACCGGAGCAGAAGCATGCGGACTTCTGGCGCGATGTGGCTACGCGGTATGCGAATCATCCCGGCGTGATCTTCGGGCTGCTGAACGAGCCGCACGATATTTCGTGGGAAGTCTGGCGCAACGGCGGCTGGGTGACGGACAAGCCCAAGGCAAAAGCCGGCGTGCATTCGGAGAATAGCGAAACGGTGAAGAGCGGCGGGTCGGTCGGCATGCAGCGTCTGGTGGACGTCGTTCGCAAAGCCGGTGCGCGAAACGTGGTGACGGCCGGCGGGCTCGACTGGGGCTATGATCTCTCAGGCGTGCTGCAGGGCTTTGCGCTCACCGACAAAAGCGGCAACGGCATCATGTACGAGTCGCACGTCTACCCGTGGAAGCGCGGGTGGCAAACGTGCTTCCTGGACGCGGCGGCAAAGTATCCGATTCTGATCGGCGAGGTGGGTTGCCAGCCGGAGTGCATGCCGTTCATCCCGAAAGAAGCTCACGAGATGCCGGAGACCTGGGCGCCCGACATGCTCGGCTGCATACAGAAGTACCGGCTCAACTGGACGGCGTGGTGTTTCCATCCGAAATCCTCGCCGTGCCTGCTGAGCGACTGGAACTATACGCCGACGCCGTACTGGGGCGTGCCGGCTAAAGCGGCGATGGCGGGAAAACCGTTTGAGTTGAAGCGAATGAGGTAGTGAGCGACGTTGGCGTGATTCTTGTTTTAGCGGTTTGAAACACAAGGAGGTCAAGATGACAAGCAACTGGATTAGACGGATTGCCGTGATCATGGCGGTGGCGACAGGACTCGTATCGGCGGCAGTGGCGGATGTGATCGTCAAAGCGAACAACACCACCAACCTCGATCAGGTTACGAGCTGGATTGGGGTGAAAGTGCCGGGTACGAACGACATCGCCCAGTGGGATAGCACGGTCACGGCTGCCAATACGGTTCTGCTGGGTGGCGACCTGAGTTGGGCGGGCGTCCGGATACTCAACCCGGGCGGCGGAGCGCTGATCAACGCCGGAAACACGCTGACGCTTGGGGCGTCCGGCGTGGACATGAGCACGGCCAACAACAACTTCACACTCTGGTGCGCTTTGGCCATAGGTGCCGACCAGTCATGGAATGCCGGCGGAAAGCAGTTCAGCGCCTGGGGCCCGGCGGTTAATATGGGCGGCCATCAGGTGACGATTACCGCCGGAAACAAGATCCAGTTCAAGTGCCCGATCATAGGAGGAGGCACGCTGGTGGCGGCTGGCGGAGTGACGCAGTTGAGCAACGGCACAACGGCATCGAACACGACGGTTGCAGTCGTCGCGCCTGCGACGCTGACGTTCGACACTGCCTCGGGCGCTGTTGCTGGCATCCGCGCGCTGGCTGCCCGGCTCGACGGCGGCACCCTGAACGTCGCAGGTATAGCCAGCGCCAACACAACCGACACGGTGGCAAACGCGCTGTCAGTCAACTCACGCCTGTCGACGCTGACGTTCCCGCAGGTCGTGACCCGCAACGTGCAGTTGCGTGCGGGCAGTTTAGCGCGGACCCCCGGTGCGCTGGCGCTCTTCAACGGCACGAGCCTGGGCAAATACCCGATCACATCGCCGCTGACCAACACGGCCAACATCTGGTTCGACACCACCCCCACCCTCCTGGGCGGCGGCTTCGCGCCGGGCACGACAACCAACGGCGTCCTGGCGGGCATCCTCGGCGACACGACCGCCGGCGGCAACGGCCAGGGCGCAACCGGCGGACTGGTGACCTACGACACCACCAATGGCGTGCGCGTACTGGACACCGCGTCCGAATACGCGTCATCCATCGCCGACGGGCAGACGCAGTTGGATAATGTACGCGTCGTCAATGCCTCTGGCACCGTGTTCACCAACACTCTCACCGCCGCCACAACCATTAACTCGCTCTCATGCATCGTGACCGGCTCGCTCGTCAACTCAGGCATCGCGATCAACGGCGCCGGTGCGCTGCGACTCAACAGTGGTGTGCTCTACGCCGTTCAAACCGCCATACCAACAAACACGGGGAACGCGATCACACTGAATGTCCCGGCGTTGGACCTGAACGGTCAGGAAGGTGTCATTTACTTCCGCAAAGCGCTGCAGGGCAGCCAAATCGGGGGCGGCGGCATGCTGACGATCAACAGTGCCATCACGAACGGCAACGGGTTGACCATCTACGCCAACACCGACCCGATTGACTTTGGCGGCGCGACCACGAACACGTACGCGGGCACGACCACCCTCAACGGCGGCAACCTTCGTCTGTTTAAGACGGTTCAGAACAGTGCCATCCCGGGGGACCTGACGATCAACGCCGGCAGCGTATACACCGGCAACGGCAACCAGATTCGGGACACGGCGAACATCACCATCAACGGTGGCAGCATCCAATTCGCCTTTTCATCAGGTTCCGGCACTGGCGCCAATGAAACGTTCAACAACCTGACCATGACCGGAGGTTCGACGGGTTACGCCAGCGCGAACGGCCAGACGGTCACTATGCTCGGGTCCGCAACCATCATCGGTGCAACCACTTTCACCGGTCCCACCCGTGGCACCGTGCTTGTCGTCAACTCCGTGACGCTGACCAACGGCGGAATGTGGATTATCGGACGGGCAAACACCGCCAACAATACGTTCGAATCCGTAACGACGTTCAGCAATGGCGTCACGTTCGCTCAACCGATGAGCGGCGTCTACACATCAATCACCGTCACGGCCGGGAGTGGTGCGAACATCAACGGCGGCAAACTGGTGTTGGCGGGCGGCTCTGTCACACTCATCGGCAACAGTGCGAATACGAACACCGTTCTCGTCAGCGCGCCGACCGGTTTGGGAGGCACGGGTGTACTGGCGCTGAACGGCGCACGCACCTTCGACATCGGCAACGGTGCAGCGGATATCGACCTGGCGATCATGCCGATCATGGTCAACAACGGTGCCACCGTCGGCAGTCTCATCAAGACGGGCGAAGGGACGTTGGCGCTGAACGCGACCAACGCTTACACGGGTGCCACCACGGTGAGCAATGGGACGCTGGCCGTCAATGGCGGACTGGCCAGTCCCGTGACGGTCATCAGCGGCGCGACACTCACCGGCATGGGATGGATCGCTCCGACGAACGCGACGGCCATTACACTGGTTTCGGGCGGAATCATCGACCCTGGCGCAGCGGGTGCCGTCGGCACTCTGACAGTGACCGGCAACGTGAGCTTTGCAGCCTCATCACAGCTCCGCGTGGACGTGGGAGCAACCGGAGCTGATTTGCTCGCGGTGTCCGGCAGCGTGAGCGCGTCGGGCGGACCGGTCACCGTGAGCGTTGTCGGAGGCGGGGCCGGGCCATGGCTGATCCTTTCCGCGACATCCGGGATCACGGGGAGCTTCACGACGGCCGCTCCTGGTCTGGTCGTCGGCAAACGCAATAGCAACACGGAGCTGTGGCTGAGCAGAAGTCAGGGCACAATGTTCAAAGTGCTTTAGCTGTTCTGCCCTGTTATGTTGTTCGTTTCGGGCATAGAATGGGACCAAGAATCACCCATCCAGCTTCGTTTGCTTGCTGCTGCCAATCAAAGCCACCCCTGCCGTAATGAGAATAGCGCCCATCCAGAGCCTGTCTCTTATACACATCTGACGCTGCCGACGA